>JAUNRO010000001.1:0-20515 GCA_030544185.1 Propionibacteriaceae bacterium
AGCCCGCGCCCACCGCCGAGCAGGAGCTCGCGGGCCAGGGGGCGGAGGAGCCGACGATCCGGGTGGAGCCCCGGCGCGCGGCCGCGGCGGAGTCCGAGCGGGAGGCCGGGCAGTGATCGACTGGGCTTGGATCGAGCGCAACGTGCAGAACGTCGCCGCGTTGACCGGCCAGCACGCGCTCTGGTCGCTGGTCGCGGTGCTCGCGGGCCTGATCCTGGCGCTGCCGGTCGGCTATGCCCTGTCCCGGACCGGACGCTCCTCCGGGGTCTGGCTGGCGATCGTCGGACTGCTCTATGCGATTCCATCGATCGCGTTGTTCGTGACGATGCCGCTGATTCTCGGGACGCGGATCCTGTCGCCCCTCAACGTCATCGGGGCGCTCGCGATCTATGTGTTCGCGCTGATGGTCCGCAGCGTGCGGGACGGCTTCGCCGGGGTGGACCCGCTCGTGCGGCAGGCGGCGGTGGCGATGGGTTATGGGCCGGTCCGCCGGGTGCTCGGGGTGGAGTTCCCGCTGGCGTTGCCCGTCGTGCTGTCGGGGCTGCGGGTGGCGACCGTGTCGACGATCTCTTTGGTCTCGGTCGGCGCGGTGATCGGCAACGGGGCGCTCGGGCAGCTGTTCGACCGCGGCTTCGCGGCCGGGTTCATGACACCGATCCTGCTGGGCATCGTGATCATCCTCATCATGGCGCTGCTGGCCGACTTCTCGATCCTCGCGCTGCAGCGCGTGCTGTTGCCGTGGTTCGGCCTCGGGCCGAGCTCGGGTGGCCGTCGACTCCTGGGGGCGCGCCGATGAACCTCTTCGACCATCTCCTTGATCCCGCCAATTGGTCCGGCGCGGAGGGCATCCCGGCGCGGCTGGGGGAGCACCTGGTCTATTCGGGAGCCAGCCTTGCCGCGGCGATCGTCATCGCGTTGCCGATCGGCATCCTGATCGGGCACACCCGGCGCGGCAACGTGGTGGTCGCCGGGCTCGCGAATGCCACTCGGGCCCTGCCGACCCTCGGCCTGCTCGTGCTGGTCGTGCTCCTGCTCGGGACCGGGTTTCTGCCCGTGGTCCTGGCGCTGACGGTGCTCGCGATCCCGCCGATCCTCAACGCGACGGTGGTGGGATTCCGGACGGCCGACCCGGATGCGGTCCTCGCGGCCGCCGCCATGGGCATGACCGGGCCGCAGCAGGTGGCCCGGGTGGAGTTCCCGCTGGCGTCCCCGCTCATCATCTCCGGCATCCGCAGTGCCGCCCTGCAGGTCATTGCGACCGCGACCGTGGCGGCGATGGCGGCCTCCGGCGGCCTGGGCCGCTATGTGCTGGATGGGCAGAAACGGGCTGATGGCTACCCTGAGATGATCACCGGGGCGCTGTTGGTGATGGCGCTGGCGCTGCTGGCCGACCTGCTGCTCGGCGGGCTGGCCCGATTCGCTCAACGTCGCACGACGGGTCGGCGCAAGGTGCGCACCGACCTCTTCGACGAGGCCGACCCAGGCCATGACCATGAAGGAGCTTCGGCATGAAGCGCAGGACTCTGCTCACCCTCGGCGCGGCCGCGGCCGCCGCCATCCCTCTCGCCGCGTGCGGGGTGGACCAGAACCCACTGGAGCCCGAGGGCTCGCCCGCCGCAGGTGACGGCGCTCCCGCCCCGCCCGGCGCCATCGTCGTCGGCTCGGCCAACTTCACCGAGTCGATGGTGATCGCCGAGCTCTATGCCCAGGCCCTGAAGGCCCAGGACATCGACGCCTCCACCCGGCACGGCATCGGCAGCCGCGAGGTCTATCTCCGCGCACTGCGCGACGGCTCGATCCAGGCGGTGCCGGAATACGGCGGGAACCTCCTGCAATATGTCGACGCGGAGAATCCGGCGGGCACCCCCGAGGAGATCGCCCAGGCACTCGGCGAGCAGGTCGGCCCCGAGCTGGCCGTCCTCAATGCTGCGGAAGCCGCGAATCAGGACGTCTATTGCGTGACCCGGGCGTACGCCGAGGAGCACGGGCTCACCTCTCTCGCCGACCTGCAGAAGATCGCGAGCGACGCGATCCTGGGCGGGCCGGCCGAGCTGAAAGACCGGCCCTATGGTCCGCCCGGGCTGGAGGGCATCTATCGGGCGACGTTCCGGGAATTCCGCACCTATGACGCGCTCGCGGTCAAGGTGCGCGATCTCACCTCGAACACGATCCAGGTCGCGACCTTCTTCACCACCGATGCGGCGATCGCCGACAACGACCTGGTCATGCTCACCGACCCGGAGCTGATGATCCTGCCGCAGAACGTGATCCCGCTCGTGCAGGCGGGTGTGCGGGACAACGCCGCCGCCGTCGAGGCCATCAATGCGGTCCAGGCCGCGCTGCGCACCGAGGACTTGACGGCGATGAACAAGCGGGTGGATACGGATCGGCTGGATCCCGCTGAAGCCGCTGGCGACTGGCTGAAGGAGAAGGCCCTGGTGTGAGCGTGAGAGGATCACGCCCATGACGGCACTGCCCCGGGCCGAGCTGGCCCAGCTCATCGATCACACCCTGCTCAAGCCGGAGGCGACCGCTGCTGACGTGCGGGCGCTCGCCGCGGAGGCGGTGGAGCTCGGGACCTATTCGATCTGTGTCTCGCCCTCGATGCTGACCCCCGCGATGCTCGGTGGCGTTCCGCTGGAGCTGGGTGCGGTCAAGGTCGCCGCGGTGTGCGGCTTCCCCTCCGGCAAGCACATCTTTGAGGTGAAGGCGCTCGAGGCGGCCCGAGCCGTAGCCGACGGCGCCCACGAGATCGACATGGTGATCGATGTCGGGGCATTGCGGGCGGGGCAGTTGGATCTCGTCACCGCCGATATCCGGGCGGTCCGCGAGGCGGCCCGCGAAGCGGTGCTCAAGGTCATCATCGAGTCCGCCGCGCTCACCGACGACCAGATCGTCGCCGCCTGCCGCGCCGCCGAGGAGGCGCTGGCCGATTTCGTCAAGACCTCGACCGGATTCCATCCCGCCGGCGGCGCGTCGGTGGCCGCCGTCCGGCTCATGCGGGAGACGGTCGGGGATCGGCTCGGGGTCAAGGCCTCGGGCGGGATCCGCGACTATGACACCGCGGTCGCCATGATCGAGGCCGGGGCGACCAGGCTGGGGTTGTCCGGCTCGCGTGCGGTCCTCGACGGCGCCGGCCCGGCCGACAACTAGTCTGGCCACGTGTCGAGCTTCGATTTCGGGGGCGGGCCCGGACCCACGCGACCCACCGAGCCCCAACAGCCGATGGGTCAGCCCCAGCAGCAGCCCGGTGACGCGCCACCGCATCCGGCGCAACGGCCGCAGCCCGGCGCCCCCGCGCCGGCTCCCGGCAAGCCCGGGCCCGGTGGTGGGATCACCCCGGTGGGGGTGGTGTCGTTGCTGGTCCTGCTCGCGATCATGTTGGGCATCGCCTGGCTCGGCAATCGCTTCTGGCCGATCAACTCCGGCATCGACTCCGCTTGGCGCAGCGTCGATGGAAATGCGAAGGAGCTGACCTCGTTCCTGCGCTCCGAGGGGTTCAGCTGTTCCGACGAGGGCGGGACCACCGAAGAGCACTTCCACCGGCTGTGCGCGAACTATTCAGACACGAGCAAGGTCGCCATCGAGTTCGCCGGGCCCAGCAGCGGTGAGATCATGCGCGTCCACGCGACCTCACCGACGGGCTGGACCCAGGAGAACCGGGCCGCCGCCGAGCGGGCGATCGAGCTGAGCGTGCCGGACCAGAACTCCCAAGCCGCGGCCAAGTCGATCCTTGCCGCCGGTCCGAGTTCCACGCAGGAGGCCAGCGGTCCCTGGGGCAGCGCTGGCTATGGCACTGACGATGCCTTCAACGTCGCGCGGACGTGGACAGGCCCGGCCGCTGGGGCGTACATTCCAGGCGATCTCAACGGCGTCCGTGCCAAGGCCCATCAGGCCGGCTATCGCTGCGATGAAGGCATCGAGACCATGCGGTGCGAGCGCGTCGCCAACGGTGCGAACTGGACGTTCACCGCCACGCAGTCGGCTGACCCCGGATTCCTCAGCGGCGTCACGTTCAACGCCCGGGTCACCGATGTCGACCAGATCGACCCGGCGGAGGAGCTGAAGGTCGTGCTCCCGGGCAGCGGCGAGGTGAATCGGATCCGGTGGTTCGTCCGGACAGCCGATCAGCGGACCGGCCATGCCGGCTTCGCCCGCGGGGTCCGCGTCGACTATGCGGTCACCCCCGCCGACGTGTCGATCGACGCCGCCACGGTGTGCCGCGCCGATGGCGAGGCCGTGAGCTGCTGAGCCCTCGGCGGTTGTGTCACGCTGGAGCCATGTGTCGCAACATCCGCACCCTGCACAACTTCGAGCCGCCGGCGACCGACGATGAGGTCCATGCGGCCGCGCTGCAATACGTCCGCAAGATCGCCGGCACGGCCAAGCCCAGCCAGGCGAATCAGGCGGCTTTCGACGCGGCCGTCGAGGAGATCGCCGCAGTTACGCGGCGCCTCGTCGACGAACTCGTGACCTCCGCGCCGCCCAAGAACCGCGACGAGGAGGCGGCCAAGGCCAAGGAGCGCTCCCGCGCCCGGTTTGCCTCCTGAGAGGGCGCCCGGGCGATGGCGCCGGGGCCGCGCTGTGGCGTTCCTGTGCGTACGCGGTGGATCAGGCGGGCCCGGCGTCACTGCGCGTGGCGCCACCGCGGGTCGTCCCGAAGTCCTCATCCAGCAGCGGATCGGTGTCCTTGCTGCGGCGGAACAGCGAGTCGATCGCGAGCCGGCCGGCGCCGAAGACCACGAAGATCAGAGCCAGAGCCGCCTGGATCGCGTTGTATTCATAGCCGCCGTTCTCCAACCACGGCCCGTGGAACCACTTCGTCCACGCGATGATCATCGCCTGCTGCACCACGATCGCGATCGCCACCAACGGGGTCAGCAGCCCGAAGATCAGGAATACTCCGCCGATGATCTCCAGCAGTGTCGCGCCCCAGGCCATCACCTCGGGCGCCGGTGTGCTGAACTGCTGCACATAGTCGATCTGGGACTGCATCCCGCCCTCGGACGTCCAGCGGCGCCAGCCGCGGAACACCAACACCGCGCCGAGCGCGATGCGAACGATGAGCAGAACGAGGTCCCGCAGGACCTTCAGCAAACCCGACATGTGTCCTCCCCTGCAGCCGACCTTGTCAGGGTAACGGTGATCCGCCCGCCAGCTCTTGACCGAAGGGCGGTGTCTGCGGACCCATTTCCGAGGACGAGATCTGCGCACACGGTGAGAACTGACGGGCCGTCCCGGCACCTCGATGGTGCCCGCATGTGTCGCCTGCCATGGACCCGGGGTGCGAAATTTCGTGCCTGAGACGGGGGTGCATCTGGATTATCCATCTGCACCCCCGGCTGAGGCCCGAAATTGCGTGAACCCCCGGGAGACCCCCGGTTCAGGGCGCGATCGGCTTGATCCGGCGCAACAGCAGGGCCAGGCCGAGGGCAACGAGCCAGAGCGCAGCGACCAGCGCGGTGACCCCGGTCCAGTGGAACCGGTCCCAGGCGCCGCCGACGAGCCCGCCGAAGATCGACGAACCGAGGTAGTACGCGAAGAGATACAGCGAGGCGGCCTGGCCGGCCCCGCCGCCACGGGCGGCCGACCGGGCCGCCACCCACCCACTGGCGACACCGTGGGCGGCGAAGAACCCGGCGGTCATCACCACCATGCCGAGGATCAGCACCGGCAGGGGCCGGGCCATCATGATCGTCAATCCGGCCAGACACATGACCACGGCCCAGGGCACGACGCTGCGGTGGCCGTGCCGGTCCGCGAGCCGGCCGGCGTACGAACTCGAGAACGACCCGATCGCATAACTCGCGAAGACCAGCGACGCGAGCGACAGCGGCAGCGCATAGGGCGGCTCGGCCAGCCGGAAGCCCATCGCGTTGTAGACCGCGACGAATCCGCCCATCAGCGTCCCGGAGATGCCATAGAGCGCGAGCAGCGCCGGGTCGGACACGGCGCGCGCGAACAGTTTCAGGATCACCGAGGGCCGCGCCAGGAGCGGGCGGAAGTTCCTAGAGCGCGGCAGGAAGATCAGCACGACCACCGCGCAGGCGAGGCCCACCAGGCCGATCGTCGCGGTGGCCAAGCGCCAGCCGAGCAGGTCGGTCACCGCGCCCACGATCAGCCGGCCGCTCATCCCGCCGATCGCGGTGCCGCCGATATAGAGCCCGGTCGCACGCGAGGAGGCGGAGGCGTGGACTTCCTCGCGGAGGTACGCCGTCGCGACCGCGGGAAGACCCGCGAGCGTGAAGCCCTGGAGCAGGCGCAGGCCGAGCAGGATCTCCCAGGTCGGTGCCAGCGCGCAGGCGATGCCGACCGCGCTCGAGGCGAACAGGGAGATGAGCATCAACGGCGTGCGCCCCCACAGTTCGGTCGAGGGACCCGCCAGCAACAGCGCGACGCCCAGCCCCAGGGTGCCGAGCGAGACCGCGAGGGTCGCGGAGGTGGCGGTGACCTGGAACTGGGCGACGAGTTCGGGCAGCAGCGGTTGTGGCACATAGAGCAGAGCGAAGGTGGCGAGCCCGGCGAGGAACAGGCAGAGGGTGATGCGACGGTACGCCGGGTCGCCGGGTCGGTGCCCCGGCTGGCGAGGGGGTGGGGTCTCGGTCAGGGCTGACTCCTCGGCAGCTCCGGCCCGGCCGTGCGGACCATGCTCTGCAGCGTCGTGAAGTTGCCGGGACCGTGCCGGGTCTCATCGCTGAACGCGCGGAGTTGGTCGAGCACGCGCACATCCTCCTCCGGGGGCAGCACCGCGAGGGTGCGCGCGATCGCGATGGCCGTGCGCGGATCGTGCACGGCGTTCCAGAGCAGTTCGGTCGCCGAGAGCTTCGCCCCGGGGTGGCGGCACGTCTTGTTGTAGCCGGCGATCTCACCCTCGATGTCGATCAGCGCCTGCGCATGCTCCCCGCTCACCTGGACCACGTGGGCCGACTGGGCGATGCCCTGGCGCCAGCGCGTGAGCACCGAGAGGCCGGCGGCCACGAGTGCGATCAGGAACAGCGGGACGATGATGAGCGCCGCCGGAACATAGTCGCTCGCGAACACCGCTGCGATCCCGCTGCCCGCACCCAGTCCCACCGCGCCGGCGATCACGGTGGGCGCGACGATCTGGCCGAACAGGACGCGCCGGTTGGTCGGGGCGTACGCCAGCGCCGCCACCCGGCGATGCCGGCGGCTCAGCCCCGGATTCGTCATCGTCCAGGTCGGGCCGCCGGAGCCGTTGGTGACCCAGCGCGTGACAGCGAGCCTGGGCAGATCGGGGGTCGGGCCGGGCTGGGGACGGACAGCGGACGGGTCGACGAGCACGGTGCGACTGTTCATGCTGCGTGGGACCCCCTCGGATTCGGACCGGTTCCAATCTAACCCGCGGGGGCGATCCGGGGTCGGCGATCGGCCAGGGTGAACTCGGGTGCACGGGATGGAAAACATCTGGCAACCACAGGCCAAGAATCGACCGCGTGGGCAGGATGAAGAGCACACGAACGAGCCCGGACCTCCGTGGCCCCCCGTGGAGATGCCGGCGCCGAGGCCGGCCTTTGTGGAAGGAGCCCGCCCATGGCGACCACTGCTGGCAGCGCGCCGGCGTCTGTTCAGAAACTCTCCCAAGGACGCGTAGTTTCCTACGCCCTGGGTGATGTGGCCAACAACCTGTCGTTCATGATGACGTCGTTGTTCCTGATGGCGTATATGACCGACATCGCCGGCGTCTCAGCCGCGGTGGCGGGCACGATCTATGGCGTCACCAAGATCTGGGCCGGCATCTCCGACCTCATCGCCGGCCAGACCGTCGACCGCGCCAACACCCGGTGGGGACGGCTGCGGCCCTGGCTGCTGTGGGGCAGCTTCCCGCTGGCCGTCGTCCTGGTCGCGCTGTTCAGCACGCCCGCAGCCCTGTCACCGGCCGCCACGATCGCGTGGATCCTCCTGCTCGACTGCGCGTTCCAGCTGTGCTATTCGTTCGTGAACATCCCCTATGGCTCGCTGTCGGCAGCCATGACCCAGAGCGCCGTCGACCGGTCCCGCCTCGCGGGCGCCCGCTCGATCGCCTCGTCGGTGACCGGTGTGCTCCTGGCCGTCGCGGTCGCCCCGCAGTTCGACAAGCAGACCCTGGCCACCACGCCCGAGGCCGAGATCCGGCTCAAGTTCACGATCGTCATCGGGATCGTCGCCGTTGTTGCGGTGATCCTCTATCTGATCTGCTTCGCCAACACCCGGGAGACCGTTGAGCGGGCCCCGGGCAAGATCAAGATGTCGGCGACGTTCAAGATGATCGGCAAGAACCGGCCGCTGCTCATGCTGTGCCTCGGCGCGGTGTTCCTGCTGGGTGCGATGTTCACGCTGATGGCCGTGCAGATGTATTACGCGGTGGTCGTGCTCGGTGGTGCCAGCAACTTCATCTGGCTCCAGCTGGCCAACACCGTCGGCACGGTGCTCATTGCTTCCTTCGTCCCGGCGATCACGATCAAGCTTGGCAAGCGCATCGGTTATGTGATGTGCGCGTTCGTCGCGGTGGTGGCCTATCTGATCATGGCCAACGTGCCCGGCAACGGCATTCCCGCCGAGCAGAAGCCGATCTCCGCTCTCATCGTCGCCGTCATCGCGTTCCTCATCTATGGCATCGGCGTCGGTGGCACCAACGCACTGATGTTCTCGATGCAGGCCGACACCGTCGACTACGGCGAGTGGAAGTCCGGCACCCGGGCCGAGGGCGCGTCCTATTCGATCCTGTCGTTTGTGCGGAAGGTCGGCCAGGGCATCGGCGGCTGGGTCGGCGGCATCGTGATCGGCCTCTACGGCTACAGCAAGGACAACCTGCAGAATCCGGACCTCCTGCCCGAGATCGAGCAGGGCATCCGGGTGGCCGCCGGCTATGTGCCTGCGGTGCTGGCGGTGCTCGCCGCCCTGGTGATCTTCTTCTATCCGTTGACCGCTGCGCAGCACAAGGACATCGTCCGCGACCTGCTGGCCCGCCGGACCACGGCCAGCGCCGAAGCCCTCGATGCGGACGCTGGCGGCCTGGACATCAACACCGAGGGCACGCTCGTCGCGCGCCGTCCGGTGGTCACGATCAACGAGCAGTACGGCGCCGGCGGCACCTATATCGGTGAACGCGTCGCCGAACGCCTCGGTGTCCCGTTCGTCGGATCGCGCTTCAGCTCCGCTGAGATCGAGGAGATCGACAAGGCTGCCGAGGCCGAACCCACGATGAATCGGTGGCTGTGGGACTTCGCCCACACCAGCAACGCCGATATCGATGCGGCTGTTCGGGCCGATGCCGAATCCAATACCCGGGTGGTCCGGGAGAACACCACCCAGGTGATCGAGTTCGTCAAGGACGAGGGCGGTGTGGTGCTCGGCCGCGACGCGACCCGGGTGCTGGCCCTGATGCGTGGGGCCTTCCACATCCGCCTCGAGGCTCCGGTCCGCGTTCGGATCGAGCGCGCTGCCGAGAGCGCTCACATCAGCCGCGAGACCGCGGCGCAGCGCCAGTCCCGTGAGGACCGGATGCGCAACGAGATGTCGTGGCGTCTCATGAAATACGATGCGACCGATCACAGCTACTACGACCTGGTGGTCACCACCGACCAGTCGCTCGACGACGCGGTGGACCAGATCGTCGCGGCCTATCGGCAGAAGTTCCCTGATCTGACGCACTGATCACGCGTTGATCGCCAGAACGCTCAGGGCCCCGTCCAGAAAACGGTGGGGCCCTGAGCGTGTCCGCGGGCGGATGGGTCCGTGAGGTCAGGCCAGCTTGTTGGTCACCTCGAGCACGCGGGTGGTCATGTGCTCCAGCGCGGTGAGCGTCGCATCGGAGAGTTCGTTGGTGTTCTCCGGGCCGGTCACGTGGCCGACACCATAGGGGTTGCCGTCGACGAACTTGCTGCCGTCGGTGTAGCCGGGGGCGACGATGATGCCGCCGAAGTGCATGACCATCTGATAGATCCGCTGCAGCGTGGTCTCCTGGCCACCGTGCAGGGTCTGGCTGGAGGTCCAGGCGGCATAGACCTTGTTGGCGAGCTTGCCCTGTGCCCAGGCGCCGCCGAGGCTGTCGACGAATGCCTGGAACGAGGCGGGCACACCGGCGAAGCGGGTCGGCGCGCCGAAGATCACGGCGTCGGCCCACTCGATGTCGCCCGCGGTCGCAGCGGGCAGATCCTTGGTGGCCGCATAGTTGCCCGACCAGGCCGGGTTGCCCGCGAAGACGGCGGGATCGGTGATCTCGGCGACGTGGCGGACGCGGACCTCGGCGCTGGCCGCCTCGGCGACCCGGGCGACCTGCTCGGCCATCTTCGTGCCGTGGCCGGTCGCGGAATAGTAGATAACAGCGAGCTTGGTCATGGGAAGCCTCCTGAAAGTGATTGACGCTTCAACCATAACAGGCCCTGGTGTGGAGACAAATCCGTTCTGCTCCTCGCCGCCCCCGGGGTGGCCCGGTCAGGTCGAGGGCCGGGCGAGGAACCTGCGGACGGCTTCGTTGAACAGGGCTGGCTGGCACAGATGGGAGGGTTCGAAGGAGTTCTTGAGCACTTCGAGCCGGGCGTCCGGGATCGTCATCGCCAGCCGCCGGGCGAGCGCGACGAGCCAGGGGGCCGCATCGCCGACCAGGCACAGGGTCGGGCAGGTGAGCGTGCGCAGTTGGGTGGCGTGGGTGATCGAGGTGTACGCCCGGAACTGCGCCCGCAGCTCTGGGATGCGTGCGGTGCGCATCTGCGCGGCCAGGAAGCGGCCCGCGGCCGGCCAGCGGAGATAGGTGTTCTGGATCGAGCCGGCCAGGACGGTGCGGGGGAGCGCTCGATAGGCGAGCGAGCTGGCCTTGATCGCCAGGGCCAGCGCCTTCTCCAACGGCGTGCGGGTTGTCGTGTCGCCCCAGGTGTCGCAGAGGACGAGGCGACGAACGGCCGCCGGATGGTCCAGCGCGAAGCGTTGCGCCACGGCTCCGCCATAGCCGACCCCGACGACGTGGGCCCGCCGGATCTGCAGCTCAGCGAGCAGGGTCGCGATCTCGCGGGCGTGGGTGGTGATGATCGCCGGGTCGTCGGTGTCGAGCGGGGCCGCAGCTCCGTTGCCGGAGAGGGTGACCGCGATCGTCCGGTAGTCGCGGGAGAACTCCTGGAGTTGTTCTGCGAACGAGTCCGCCGACCCGCCCAGGGGCGGAATGAGGATCAACGATTCCCCGAATCCCCGCTCGACATGCGATGTCATGGGTCCAGTATGGCGAGCGCGCCGGCACAGCGAGCCATCACGGGGAAGCCCCCAGACCGCGGGCGTGCCGGCGTCAGCGCGCCGAGGTGGTCTCCTGCTCCTGAGCATTCGCGTTCGCCCGGTTCTGCGCCTCGCGCAGAGCGGTGGCGACGTTGCGCAGCGCGGCCATGTGCTGCGACTGCCATTCGTTGCGGAAGCTCGTGGCGTCCGGGCCCACCCACTGGGTGTTGCCGAGCGCCTGGGTGAGTTGCTGAGCGAGGGTGTCGATCTCCTGGGCCTTCTGGCCGAGCTGGGTGGCGAACCCGCGGACTTCGTTGATGTCCATCCCGAAGAAGTTGGCGGTCATGGTGGTTCCTTTCGCTGGGTGAATGACACGAGATCAGGTGGCTGACGCGTCGACTGGGGCGGTCATCCGAAATCTTTTTTCGGCGTTACTGATGTTGATATTAGCGAGCAGGCGACTGCTGTGGACCCGTTCGCCCAGGACGAAATAGGCGGCATTTTCGGCTCCTATTCCGGCCAGGGCAATTGAAGGCGGTCGGCGTGCCCGCCCCGGATCCAGAAGCCTCGCCCCGGCGGGAAATCACGGCGCCGCACGCGCGGCAGCGGTGTCTTCAGCAGCATTTCGCCGTCCGTCTGGTCGGGCTGCAGCAACAGCCCGGTGCGCCCGTTCTTGAAGACCTGCCCGAGTTGATAGCTGGCCGCCCAGGTGCCGGCTTCGGCCTCGCCGACGATGAGCTGGCCATTGCGCCGGCAGCTAGTCGCCAATTCGACCAGGCGCGATTCCACCCGGGGGTCGCCGAGTTCGGTGGCGGAGTCGAGATAGACCGCGAGTTGCAGCCGATCGGTCGCAGCGGTGGCCATGGTCAGCAACGCGGCCAGCGCGGAGTCGACCTCCTCGATCCCGATGGCGGCCCGGTCCCACACCGGATCGCCGGCCAGCGGCGTGCGGCCGGGTGCGAGCAGGATCTGGCGTACGCCCGGGCGCCACCGGCGCACCGAGCGCGCCAGCCACCGCAGGGCGGTCGTGCGCCCGGACTGGCCGGGACCCGCGACCATGACGACTCCGGTCGGCTCGAACCCGACGGGCGCGAGCGTGGCGTCGGCCACCCCGAGCACCGGCCAGCCGCCGACCTGGTCGGGCAGGTCCTCGGCCGGGATGTCCGCGGGCAGGGACCGGATCGGTTCGGGGCGCACGGCGTGGTGCGTCGCGAGGTCGGGGGCCATCGCCTCCAGCCAGCGCACCTGGACGGCGAGGTTCGGGCTGTCACCGAGGACCGCCAGCTGGAGTTCCTGCGGGTTGTCGGCCTGGAGTGCCCGGCCGGGCGGGCTGGTCGGGCCGAGCACATCCTTGGGCAGGCCCTGGACGACGTAAGCGTCCTCGTCGGCCTGCCGCAGCACCACTCGGCGGGGGAACGCCGAGGAGATCGAGTTGGGCACCGCCCCCGGGCGCTCGGCGGCGAGCGCAACATGCAGTCCCACGGACCGGCCGTCCACGAGCAGCCGCTGGAACGCGGTGAACAGGTCCATCCGGCCCGTGCTCATTTCGTATTCGCTGCGGAACGTGGCGAACCCGTCCACGAGCAGCAACAGGCGGGGCTCCTCGGGGTGGCCCGCTGCGCGATACTCGCTCAGGGTGCTCGCTCGCTCGGCCGAATAGCGCGCGGAGCGCTCCTCGACGATCGCCGTTAGGGTGCGGATGAGCCGCTGCACCCGTTCGTCGTCGTCGCCGGGGATGATCGAGCCCACGTTCGGCAGCAGCTCCAGCGAGCTCAGCCCACCGCCGGCGAAGTCCAGCCCATAGACGTGCACCGGGCCGCTGCGCGGCGTGATCGCCGCCGCCACCGCGAGCGTGCGCAGCCCCGAGGTCTTGCCCGAGCCGGAGGTCCCGACATAGAGGATGTTGCCGTCGTCGTCCGGCCGGAAGTGCTCGACCCGTTGCGTCTGGCTGTCGGGATCGTCCAGCATGCCCAGCACCAGCTCCGAGTCCCGGCGCGGGGAGAGTTGGAGCAGGTTATAGGTGTCGGCGAGCGGTGCCAGCCAGGGCCTGCGCGGTTGGGGTAGGCCCGCGAGGCGCGCCGCGGCCGCGACCGTGTCCACGACCCGGTCGATGTCCTTGGCGACCGTCTTGTCCACTTCCTGCTTCTCCGGCTGGCGCCACGGCCGGTCGGCACCGAAGCCCAGCTCGGCGACCAGGACCGGGGCCGCGAGGGGGACCGCGGGCGTCCGCGATCCGGGGAACGCGGACTGGAACGAGAAGATCCGGCCCGGGCCGGTCTTGGCCGCGCCGCGGCCGGGAATCCCGGGGTCGAAGTGGGCCGCGGCCTTGGTGCCCAGGACATCGTCGGAGTCCGACTCATCGGCCATGCGCAACGCGACGCGGAGGTTGGTGTTCGCCCGCAGGTTGTCCTTGATCACCCCCGCAGGGCGCTGGGTGGCCATGATCAGGTGGAGCCCGAGCGAGCGCCCCCGCTGGGCGACGTCGACGACGCCGTCAACGAACTCCGGCACCTCGCCGACCAGCGCGGCGAACTCGTCGATCACGATGACCAGGCTCGGCGGGCACTCCGGATCGCCGGTCGCCTCCAGCTCGAGCAGGTCCTTGGCCTGCTTGTCGTTGAGCAAGTGCTCCCGGCGGTGCAGTTCGGCGCGCAGACTGCGCAGCGCGCGGCGCACCAGGGCGGGGGTCAGGTCGGTGACCATGCCGACGAAGTGCGGCAGCTCGGTGCAGCGGCTGAACGCCGACCCGCCCTTGTAGTCCACGAACAGGAACGTCACCTTGTCCGGGCTGTAGGCATGGGCCATCCCGAGCACCCAGGCCTGCAGGAACTCGGACTTGCCCGCGCCCGTCGTGCCGCCGACCAGCGCGTGGGGGCCCTGGGCGCGCAGGTCGAGGCTGAACGGTTCCGCACCGTTGTGGCCGACGAGCGCGCGCAGGCTGCTCGCCGTGTCGCGCGGTTGGGGCGGACCGGTGCGGTCGACGAGCGAGCGGTTCTCCCGCCATCGCGATACCACGAGCGCTGGGTCGTCCACCGTGTCGGCGCCGAGGATGTTCACCACCGGGACGCTGCGTGGCAGGTCGGACTCGTCGGCGACCGGGGCGCCGGCGTCGACGAGCGGTGCCATCCGGCGGGCGAGGGCGTCCGCGGTCTCCAACGCGACCGACTCGCACGCCACGGGGCTCACCAGGATCTCCTCGCGGACCTGCCCGACCTGGGTGAGCCGGCCGTCGCGGACATCCAGCCAGGTCCGGCAGGCGCCCGGGATGGCGGCCCGCGTCTCGGCGACCCAGATGATATGGACACCCACATCCGGGCCCTGTTCGGCGAGGCGGGTCAGCCGGGCCAGATCGACCAAGGGCTGGTCCGCGACAACCACGACGCTCGGCACGACGGGGGCGCCGAGGTCCTCGGTCGCGTCCTTCGGTCCGCGAGGACTCGATCCTGGCTGATCGCCGGCGCGGGCCGCGACCAGATCCTCCAACGCGGCAAGCAGCGCCTTGCCGGTGCCGGGGTCGGCGGACAGGTGCGCGTCCAGCGGGGAGTGGCGGGAGAACGTGTGCGGCAGCCATTCCAGCCACCGCCACCGCTCCTTGCCGGGCGTCGAGGTCAGGCAGCAGACGATCGTCTCCGCCGGCGAATGGAGCCCGACCAGCTGGGTCACGATCGCCCGCGCCACGCCGTCGACGGCGGCCGGGTCACCACACAGGCCGAGCCCGCCGGCGCTGCGCAGGTCGGCCACGATCGGCATTCCGTCCAGCCACTCGAACCGCTCGGCGAGAGCAGCGCGCGCCAGGACGAGCCGGGCCTCGCAGTCCGCGTTCTCGGCGGGCAGCTCCAGCTCCGCCCTCGGGCGGACCCGGCCCAGCCCGAGCCGGATCTGCAGGAACTCCGGGTGCTCCGGGCGCCGGGCCCACACCAGATCGCCGAGCGAGTCCAGGGCCGCGATCGTCTCCTCCACCGACGGGTGTGCGGCGAGCGCCTCGGCGCGCTCCTGGGTGTGCGCCTGGACCAGCCGGTCCTCCGCCGCCCGGAGCCGGGCGCCGAATGCCTCGGTCTGCTGGCGCAATTTCGCGCGGATATCGGCGCGCTGGGACACCCAGTTGCCCACCAGCAGCAGCGGGCTGAGGGCGACGAACAGCACGGTGAAGAGCTGGCGGGTCACCGCGAACAGGATCGCGCCGATGAGGACCGGCAGGATGATCGCGAGCCAGGGGAAGCGGCCGGTCTCCGGGCGCGTCGGCACCGCGGGCAGCTTGATCTTCTCCCCGACGCTCCGCACGAGGACCCGGGGCGGACGGGTGACGGGGAACTCGGTGGAGGTGTCGGTCAGGACTCCGAGCGGGCGCAGGTGGTTGATTGCGAGCGTGCAACCACCCACGGTCACCACATCGCCCGGCCCGAGCGGGGTGCGGCTGACCCGGACACCGCCGACGAAGACGCCGTTGGCGGAGTTGGCGTCGAAGACCTGGACGCGGTCGCTGATCACCAGCGTCGCGTGGTGCTTGGACACCATCGTGTCGGCGAGCCTGACCTCGCAATCCGGAGCCCGCCCGAGGCGGAACGTCCCTTCCGGCAGGCGCACCTCCATCCCGCGGTCCGGGCCGGTGAGCACCCGGACGACCGCGGCCGCCTGCCCGGCGTGCTGGCCGGTGCCCTCGGACCTGCGGGCGTACGCCAGCTCGAGCACCGAGCCCGAGCGGATGCCCGAGCCGAGCAGGGTCTGGTCCACCGGCAGCGTCCGGCTCGCCTCGCGGTCTTGGCCGACCACGCGCAGGGTCAGCGTGCCGCCGTCGGGCAGGGGCGCGTCGCCCTGTGGCCCGAGCGCCAGGACCCGGGCGACGTCCCCACAGGTCGCGGTGCCGTCGGCGGTGATCTGCAGGGTGGTGGGCTGGGCGTGGTGGTTCGGGTCCCGGAACAGGATGCGGATCTTCATCTCAGGTCTCCGATGGTCACGGCACGTCGTGCAGGGTGATCTGAACGCCGTGGCCCAGATCGAGGATGTCTCCCGACCGGACCTGCACGGGGCGCTCGGGCAGCCGGATGGTCCGCTCGCCGGGGCGGCGCAGATAGGTGCCGTTGGTGGAGTGGAGGTCGATGACATAGACCTGCCAGCCCTCCGGGACGAGCCGCAGGTGGTTTCCGGAGACATGGTCCTGGGGGAGCACCACCAGCTGCGGCAGCGGGCCCGCACTCACCTGGTTGGCCCTGGGATGACGGCCGACGATCACCGGCGTGCTCAGCTCGACGGCCTGGCCGCTGGGCAGCACCGCGCGACCGAGTGGCGGTTGCGGCACCTGGACGCTCTGTTCGGCGAGTGTCGCGCCACAGCTGACACACGATGAGCGGCTCGAGGGGTTCGCGTGCCCGAGCGGGCACAACCGGGCCTGGACCAGGCCCTCGGCTGCCGCGGGGGGTGCGGCCAAGGGGGCCGCCAGTCCGCGGGCGAGAATCGTGTGCCCGTCGTGATCGCCCGAAAGAGCGGGCCGTGGGTCGGGCCCATTGGCTGCGGGGGTCTCGGGCGCGGGGGCGTCGGACGCTGGCATGCCGGAGGCGGGGCGATGGGGCGTCGGCGTCGACGCCTCGGCACCCAGCATCGTGTCGGCCCACAGATGGGCGAACGAGCCGGGGATGGACTGGCCGGAGCCGGAGCTGTCCGTGGCGAGTGCGGGACGAGTCTGCCGGGTGGGCGCCATGAACGGTGGATCCTGCTGCGCCGGGGGCGTCACGTCCTCGGCCGGCTCGGCCGGTGCCGGGTGGGCGTCCACCGGCGCACAGAGCAGCGCGCCGGCCGGGACCACTCCGGCGTACACCGGACGCCCGACCACTCCAGGCCTCACCGCATGGGTGGGCAGGGCGAGCCCCAGCCGCTCGACCTGGTCGAACTGGCGCTCCACCCACGTCGGTCCGTTGTGCTCGACGAGGGTCGGCGCGCCCGGGCAGAGGAGGTGAGCGCGCAGGCCACCGTGCACTGCAACCTTCCAGCCGTGCTCGACGGGAAAGGCCGCGGCAAAGGCCGGGAGCCGCATCAGGCTTCCGCCGGTGGCATCGCGCAGGGCATCGAGGAACTCGGTGAGGTCGCCCGGCGCGCTGTGCCAGACGGTGTCGGCCACCGCCGGGGCGACCGAGACATCGAGCAACGCCAGACCGCGGGGCCAGACGAGGCCGTGGGCAGGTCCCGCATACCACGACGCGGTGTGCTCAGCCATCATGTCGCTCCTCGCCGGGCACGGTCATCTCCACGAGGTCCGGCATCGACGGCGGCTCGAGGTCGCCGGCGCCGGTCGACACCGCGACCGCGTCGACCACCACGACGGTGACGTTGTCCCGGGCGCCGGCCTCGACCGCCGTGCGCACCAGCTCCTGCGCACAGACCTGAGGATCGTCGCAGGCCAGCAGCGTGGCCGCGATCAAGTGGTCGGTGAGTTCCCCGGTCAGTCCGTCGGAACAGATCAGCAGCCGGTCGCCGGTGCGCGCGGGGAGCAGCCAGCGGTCTGGTTCGGGTACGCCGGGCTGGCCTGCCCCGATCGCCCGCGTGATCAGGTTGCGGGGCACGCGGGTCGCTTGGGCGGCATCGTCGGCGGCCGCGTGCTCCTGGACGAGCGAGTGGTCGGTGCTCACCTGCTCCAGGCGCTCGCCCTGCAGCAGATAGACCCGTGAGTCGCCGATATTGAACACCAGCCAGCACGGCCTGCCGACGCTGTCGACCAGGCCCACCCCGGCCAGCGTCGAGCCGGGCGCACCTCGGCCGTCGCCCAGCCGGGCCAGGACGTGGGCGGCCTCGACGATCGCGAGGTCGAGCTCCGCAGGGTCCAGCCACTCCCGTCCCGCCATCGGCTCCAGCGCGGCGATGACCTGCGTGGAGGCCAGCTCCCCGCCCCGGTTGCCGCCCATCCCGTCCGCGACCGAGAACACCGGCCGCGCGGCCAGATAGCGGTCCTCGTTGTGGGCACGGCCGCCGGGATCGGTAGCCGCTCCCCAGGCGATCTCGATCACCGGGCGCGGGTCAGTCATCATGCACCTCCAGCCATCGGCCTCCGAACTCGACGCGGGCGCCGATCGCCAGGGGAACCGGCTCCCCCGGCGGCAAGGGAACGGGGACTTCGCCCGGACCGGCTGCGCGAACGCCGTTGGTCGCATGGAGATCGAGCGCCCAGACCCCGGCGGGATCCGGTCCCACGGCGAGGTGGGTCTTCGACAGTTCCATGCGTGGGTCGGTCAGCGCCCGCGGGGTCGCGCCGGTCATGCCCGGCGGTGAAGCCGGGTCCCGGCCGAGCACCACGGTCGAGTCCAGCTCGATCCGCGTCCCGTCGTCCAGCAGCAGCCACGGTGTCGGCCGGACCCGGCTGCCGTGGGGAGCCAGCATCGTGGCCCAGGGATCGGGTGGGGCCGGGTGTCCGGGCAGGGGCGCCGGAGGCGCCGGGGGAGCCGGGGCCACGGTGACGTGATGCGCGGGCATGTCGATCTGCCGGACGTTGAGGTGGTCGGGCTGGAAGGGGCCGACGGGGCGCGCGAGCTGGGGGACCGGGGTCCCGGTGACCAGGGTCAGGCCGGTGATCCGGTCGAACCAGGTCCGGTTGTGGGGCGGGCGGCGGCTGGCGAGGGAGAGGATCGGTTCGCCGATGCCGAAGGTGAGCGCGCCGATCGCGGCCTGCGCGAGCAGCTTGCCGAGCACGGCCCCGCCGGGCGCACCCTCGCCGTCGGCCTGGACCCAGCGCTGACCCAGGAAAAGCCCGCCAAGCCGGGCGCCGCGGCCGAGGACCGCCCACAGCGACCCGACGAACCAGACCAGGAACACCAGCCCACCGAGGATGCCCACGAACGAGGGCACCCAGCCCGCGAGGAGTTCCAGCGCAAGCCAGGTCACGCCCGCGAGGGCGAGGGCGGCGAGGAAGGTGTCGAGGAGCCGGGCGCCGATCCGGGCCCCTGTCGGCACCGGGGTCAGCCCGGGCGCAAGGGCGTCGCTCATGCGCGGAACTCCTGCGTCCGGCCACGCCTCGGTCGCGGTGTGGTCCCACGCCGGCGTCCCACCGACAACGTGTGCACTCTGCTCTCCCCCGAGCGGACCGAGAATTCCGCCTTTTGGCAGATTAATGTTCGACGAACCGTCTGGGTCCGAAATCGCACAAAGTCGGATTTCTCTCGCCGCTGGTCAGCGATTGCTAGCCGACCGTGAATCGCTCCACGATGGGCGTGTTCTCGCTGGAGGTGCCGACGAAGACGGTGAATTCGCCGTGCGGGACGGTCCAGCCGCGCTCGCCATAGCTCCAGACCGACAACGGGTGGTGCGTGGCCTCGGGGTCAATCACGATCGTCACCTGCTGGGTGGCGCCGGGCTCGACGGTGACCTTGGCGAAGCCGACGAGCCGCTTCGGCGGCTGTCCCGTGTGTTGTGGGAACCCGAGATAGACCTGCACGACCTCCGCGCCGGGGCGTACGCCGGTGTTCGCAACCGTCGCCTGGACGGTGACCGGCGAGCCGCCTGGCGTCGCGCCCGGATCGACGGTGGCCTCGGTGATCTCGAACGTCGTATAGGACAGCCCGAACCCGAACGCCCACTGCGGCGCGATGCCCTCGGCCTGGTGCCAGCGATAGCCCATCCGCAAGCCCTCGGAATAGCGGATGACCGGATAGCCGGCGCCCTCGTCGGTGCCGGGATAGCGGTCTGGGCGGCCAGCGACCAGCGTGTCCTCCGCAGTCCGCGGATAGGTCGTCGGCACCTTGCCCGACGGGTTCACGGCGCCGAGCAGCAGGTCGGGAACCACGTGGCCGTCCTCGGTGCCCTGGTTCCAGACCTCCAGGATCGCGGGCACCGCCTCGGCCCACGGCATGAGCACCGGGCTGGAGTTCTTCAGCACGAGTGCGGTGTTCGGGTTCACCGGCGCGATCTCGGCGATGAGCCGGTCCTGGTCATTGGGCAGGTGCAGATCGGGCAGGTCGGCGCCCTCGGTGGCGACCAGACCCGCCATGATCACCACGACGTCGGCGTCCTTCGCGGCCGCGATGGCCTCATCGATGTTGCTGAGGTCGCTTGCGACGATCACGGCATCGACCGTCGCGGTCCCGCCGAGCTCGGCGAGCACCGCACGGAAGCCCGGCAGCGGATCGACGGTGTAGAGCGGGTCCACCCGCGAGGAACCGCCGCCGCCCTGGCACGCGAACTCGGCATATTTCGACTGGCCGATGATCACGATCCGTCCCGCATCCTTGCTGATCGGCAGGATGGCGTTGTCGTTCTTGAGCAGCACGGCCATCTGCGCGCCGATTTCGCGCGCGATCGCGCCCGGCTGCTGCACTCCTCGGCGCTGCGGCGG
>JAUNRO010000001.1:20525-26423 GCA_030544185.1 Propionibacteriaceae bacterium
GGCATAGGGCCGCTCGATCTGGCCGAAGCGGAACATCTGCGTGAAGCGGCGCACCAGCGCCCGGTCGACGGTCTCGATCTCCAGGCTCGTGTCGTTGAGCGCGTTCTTGATATTGGTCTCGTTGAGCCACTTGGCATCCGGCATCTCGTGATCCAGACCGGCATTCAGGCTCGCGGCGGCCGACCGGGTGGACCAGAAATCGGACTGCACATAGCCCTCGAATCCCCACTCATCGCGGAGAATGTCGTGCAGCGTGTAGCGATATTCCGTCGCATAGACCCCCCGGATGCGGTTATAGGCGCTCATGATCGCTGCGATCTCACCGTCCTTCACGAGCATTTCGAACGGCAGCAGATAGAGCTCGCGCAGCACGTGCTCATCCAGCTCGACATTGGTCCGGAATCGCTCGTATTCCTGGTCGTTCACCACATAGTGCTTGCCCATCGCGATGATGTCGTGGCCCTGGATCGCCTTGGTCACCTCGACGCCCATGACGCCGGAGAGATAGGGGTCCTCGGAGAAATACTCGAAATTGCGGCCGGCGGTCGCGGTGCGGTGCAGGCAGACGCCGGGCCCCTCCAGCACGTGCTGGCCGAGGGTGGCGGTCTCGCTGCCGATGATATCCCCGTACGCCCGGGCGAGGCCCGGGTCGAAACTCGCGGCGACGCCGATGGTCATCGGCAGGGCGGTGGCGGGTGGTGAGGGAGTGCCGTCGCCCATCCCCACACCGACGGGGCCGTTGGTGATGCGGAAGCGCGGGATGCCGAGCTCGTCGATCGCCGCGACATGGCGCTCGACCCGGATCTGGGTCGCGAGCTGAGCCATCTCCTCCTCGGTCGTGGCCTGGTTGAGTGCGCTATAGATGTCGATGGTCTCCATCGCGCCGTGCAACTGGGCGATCTTCTGGTCGAGCGTCATGGCGGCCACCAGTTCCTGCGCCCGCTCGCGCGGGGTCAGCGTGGTGTCGAGCCAAGGCCGGTCGGCAGCGGACTGGGTGCGGGCGTCGTCGGTCATTCACTCAGGCTAGGCAGGCCTGCGGCGAACCCGGAGGGGTTGCCGCAAGTTCCCGCCCGGTCAGTCCTTGGTGCCCGGCACGAGGAAGGGCTTCATCGCCGTGGTCAGCGCCGGTGCGACCAGATAGGTCATGCACACCACGATGAGGGTCACGTTGATCGCCGTCATCGCCAGGAACGGGACCCGGCCGTCGGGATTCCAGAAGCCGGCCAGGAAGATGAACAGCGAGGCCAGCGGCCAGATGCCCAACCACGTGACGACCGCGGTCTTCCACCGCGGCGGCCTCGGAGTGCTGGCCGGGATGGCGGGTCCGGCGAACCATTCCTCCATCGCGTTCAGGCGGCGGTGCTCCGGTTCGCCCTCGGCATGGGCCCGCATTTTCGCGAAGATCTGCTTGCGGTCGGTGGAGGCGTCCCAAGCGGCGAGGTCCGCCTCGGAGGCGAAGTTGACCGCCACCTGATAGGCGCACCCCGGCGAGGCCGGCGGGATGATCTCCGCCCCCTGGAAACCGGGATGGCGCTGCATCAGCACGAGCATGTCCCGGACCAGGGCCTCATAGTGATCCTCGTGACCCGGCAACGCCCGGCGCCGCGCAATTCTGGTGACTGTGGTGCTGTCGGCGGCTGCCTCGGACATCGTCGTCAGTCGCCGAGCCAGGCGGTGGCCTCGATCTCCACCAGGAACACCGGGCGTCCGAGCGCGGCGACGCCGACGACGGTGTGGGTGGGCTTGACGGGCCCGGTGAAATATTTCGCGCGGGCCGCCGAGGCGATCGGGGCGTCGGCGACGTTCACCAGATAGGTGGTCGTCGCGACGATGTCGTCCATCGTTCCGCCGGCGGCCTCGACAACGGCCTTCATGTTCTGCATCGCCTGATCGATCTGGGTCTCGACATCGTTCTCGCCAACGATCGTGCCGTCGGCGGTGAACGACACCATGCCCGCGATATGGAGGGTGTCGCCGGCGCGCACTCCATAGGAATAGGTGTTGTTGACGGCCGGGGCCTCGGGCAGCTCCGCGGGCATGACGGCTTCGGGCATCGAAATCTCCTTGGGAATCGGGGTCCGGACTCGCCCGCCATTATGGCTGAGGTTCAATGGAGTCCTTGCGAAGGGAGCCCCCATGCCGAACCTGATGCACCGCGTGAACGACCTGCGGATGCGCGCCGAGATCGGTGCCCTCGTCCTGGTCGACTATCAGGAACGCCTCATGCCCGCCATCGCCGACTCCGACGAGGTCCTGCGCCGCGCGGGCTTCCTGGCCGAGGTGGCGCACGAACTGGGCGTACCCGTCATCGGCACCGCCCAGAACCCCGACAAGCTCGGCCCCAATCTCCCGCCCGTCGGCGACCAGCTTGACCGGGTGGTGACGAAGATGTCGTTCGGTGCCTGCGAGGACGGGCTCATCGAGTTGCTCGCGGAGCTGGACGGTGACACCTCGCGGGAGGTCGTCGTCGCGGGATGCGAGACCCACGTCTGCCTGCTGCAGACCGCGCTCGGGCTGCTCGAGGCCGGCCGGCGGGTGTTCGTGGTCGCCGACGCGTCCGGTTCGCGCTATGCCGCTGACAAGGAGGCCGCGCTGGCCCGGCTGGCGTTCGCCGGGGCGACGGTCGTCACCGCCGAGATGGTCGCCTTCGAGTGGATGGGCACGGCCGCGATCGACCAGTTCCGGACGATCTCGCGGCTGGTGAAGCCGCTCTGAGGCGACGATGTTCGAACGCGACGATCGCCGGGCCGAGAAATTGCGGCAGATGTACGCCGGAGGCCGCGGCAACCAGGTCGCACGCACCTATGCCCGCGGATGGGCCTGGGCGTTCGCCAAGGGCCTCCTGCCCCGGCGATGGGTGACGCTGGAGGTGCCGGGGCGCAGCTCCGGCAGGCTCACTCGATTCCCGCTCGGAATGGCCGACCTCGACGGCCGCTGGTTCCTCGTGTCGATGCTCGGTGAGTGTCACTGGACCCGCAACGTCCGTGCCGCCGGCGGCCACGCGGTCCTGCGCCGGCGCCGCCCCCGCGGCGTACTCCTCAGCGAGGTTCCCGTCGCCGATCGCGCGCCGATCATCAAGCGCTATCTCCAGCAGGTGCCCGGCGCCCGCCCGCACATCCCGGTCGACCGGCGTGCACCGCTCGCGGAGTTCGAGGCGATCGCCGGGGACATCCCGGTCTTCGAGGTCGGCGGCGGGGCCCGCGCGTGAGCCTCCCGGTCCCGCAGCGGCGCCGCAGCGTTTTGCCCCGGGTCACCTGGCACCCGACGCCGCACGGGAGCGCGCTCGTCAGCGCACCGCAGTTCGACCCCCGGCCCAGCGTGGTCATGCTCGGCGTCGGCATCGTGTTCATCGTGCTGAGCGTGCTGGCCCTGGTGGTCGGCATCGCAGCGACCGCGACGCTGGGGCTGGTCGAGGGGTTGTGGCAGCTCGGCGCGAGCGGGACGGCCGGGCTCGTGCTCGGTGGCAGCCTGACGTTCGCGGGCTCACGCCGGCTCTGGCTGAACAGCACACTGCGGGACGGTGAGCTGCTGGTGCCGCGGCTGCCGCTGCGGCTTGGGGAGACGGTGCTGATCCGCTACAGCCAACGCCGCAGCACTCGCGCGAATGTCGCCGACATCACCGCGACGCTGGTTCTGCGCGAGCGCGCGCGGACCGCCACCGGCAAGGGGAGCTATCTGACCGACACGCACACGGTCTGGACCGCCGAGCTCGAGACCGCCCGGCCCGATGACCCGATCGGCGACAGCGCCCGGCTGCGGGGCACCTGGCGGATGCGGGTCCCCGACGACCAGGAGCCCTCGTTCGCCGGCATCAGCAACCACGTCGAGTGGGTGGTGATCGTGCGTGCCGAGACCACCCGAGGACGCGACATCGAGACCGAGTTCCTGGTGCCGGTCGTGCCCGAGATCCTCACCACGCCTGAGCTCCGGTGACCCGGCTGGCCCGTGGGGTCGTTAGCGTGGGCGCGAGCAAGGGGAGGGGTGACGAACTGTGAGCGACTACTTGCCGGCCACGACGTCAGGGTCGGTGCTGCCGGTCGTCCGGGCCGAGTCGCGGCCCGGTGGGACCGCGCTGGTGCTGGATGCTGCGGCGGGCCGGAGCATGGCGATCTCGATTGGGCTGGGCATCGTGACCGCGGCGGTCATGGCCTTCTGGCTGGCCTCGCTCGACGTGATCGGATTCGTTATCGGGGTCGGGGCGATCATCTCGGGCATTGTCGTGGGTGTCGCCTCGGACCAGGGGGTGAAGGCCTATCGGCGCGCCCACCTCAGCGATGCCGAGCTGCTGCTTCCCCGCGTACCCCTGAGGCTCGGCGACCCCATGACCATCCGCTATACCCAGCACCGGCTCAGGAGCCGCGCCGAGGTGCGGGCGATCACGGCCACCGTGTTCTGTCAGGAATGGGTGCGCTATCGGGTGGGCACGGACACCCGGACCGACACCCACGAGCTCTGGCAAGCCGAACTCCCTGTGGGCCCGCGCGACCCGATCGGCGACGCCGCACTGCTGAACGCGTCCTGGCAGATGCACCTCCCGCCCCACCTGCCGCCGTCGTTCCAGGCGAGCGATAACAAGATCAACTGGTTCCTGCGCGTGCGGGTGGACATTCCGGGCCGGCCCGACATCCGCAACGAGTTCAGGCTGCCCATCATCCCGGAGGTGCTCCGTGATCTCCGTTGATTTCGAGACCGAAGAGCCCTTCGTCGTCGGGCAGGAGGTCGCCGGTGTCGTCACCTGGGACCCCCGGAATGTCACCCGCGCCCGCAGCTTCCAGATCGCGGTTCGCTGGCGCACCGAGGGCCGCGGCGACCGGGACGAGGGCACGATCGCGAGGGTCGATATCCCGCTGCCGGAAGGACCGCCAGCAGCGGTCACGAAATATCCCTTCCGTTTCGCGATCCCGCCCGAAGGGCCGGTCACCTATTTCGGCAGGTTGATCAGAATCATTTGGGAAGTGGAGGCCCGCGTCGACATCGAATGGGCGATCGACCCGAACACCAAGGTGTCGTTCACCGTGGTGCCCCGGCTGCTGTGAGGTTCGCCTATTCGCACAGCGGCTTCGCTGCTTTGGGGTTGTCCGGCAACCCTTTCGTCGCCGAACCCGAGCCGGGAGTGGTGGCGGGCCTCTGGCTCGACCGGCCCGGCGTGCCGCCACCGCCGCCGCCCGGGAGCAAGCACCTCGTCCAGATCATTGGCCCCAAGGGTGCGGGCAAGACCTCCCACCTGTTGCGCTGGCGGGAGTCAGCGCCGGGCCCTTATTACTACGTCCCTCCCCGGGGTCTCGGACGGTTGCGGCTGCCGCCGGTCGCGCCGCGGGTCTATTGGGACGAGCTCGACCGGCTGGGTGCCCCGGCGCTCGCTCTCGCGTACGCCGCAGCGCGCGGCGCCACCGTCATCGCGGCGACGCATACCGATCTCAGCCGGCTGGCGCGGGCGTGCGGACTGCGGGTGACGACCTTCGAGTTCCCCGGGCTGGCCCCGGCGGTCCTGCAGGAGTGGGCGCGATTGCGGATCGCTGCGGTCACGTTGCCGGGGCGTACGCCCGGCTTGGCCCTCGACGAACCCACTGCGCGCGACATCTGTGACCGGGTCGGCGCCTCCCTCCGCGATGCCGCCGTCATGCTCCACGTCTGGGCCGCCGAACGGGCCGCGGACGTGTAGGTCCGGCCCTTCGTGTCCGGCTGCTCATTTTGTCGGGCTCGCACGCTGCGACAAGCAAGTGAGACCAACGACAACTAGGACAACTGGATCGAGGACCTACACGCACGTGCCAGCGCGATGGTGGGTGCGGACGTTCCGTGGCGGTGCAGGCGTGGGCGTCTTGAGCGGTCGCCCTGCGCAGAATCCACGCCCAGTGCTCCTACGCAGCAGCATTCGCCCTTGTCGGCCCCACTCGC
>JAUNRO010000002.1:0-10658 GCA_030544185.1 Propionibacteriaceae bacterium
GGATCGACCCGGCCGCGCTGGGGCGCCAGCTGAGCGCGTTCGTCGCGGTGCACCCGGTGGAGCCGGGCCAGCCGGATGACACTCCGGAACGGCTGCAACACATCCCCGAGATCGTGTCGTGCTATTCCGTGGCCGGCGATGCCAACTATCTGCTGATGGTCCAGTGCGAGAACCCGTCGGACCTCGAACGCCTGCTCACCCAGATCCGCAGCAGCGCCCGGGTCTCCACCCACACCACCTTGGTGCTCTCCGTCCCGTTCGCCGACCGTTCGGCTGTCTGAACCCGCGGGTAGGCTCGCCGGCGTGACCGCCTGCCTCACTCAGCTGACCGCCGCGCCGGCATCGCCACGGGCCCTGGTGCCCGAGTGGCCGCGTGGCCTCCGGTTCGTCGTGGCACTTGCCATGGGCTCGCTGGCCGGCCTGGCGTTCGAGCCGACGAACCTCTGGCCGTTGCTGTTCCTCGGCATCGCGGGCTGGCTGCTGCTGTTCGATCCCCGCCTGCGCCCGACAGGCCGCGGGTTCGGTCTCGGCTATGGCTTCGGGCTGGGGCTCAACGCCGTCGCGCTCAACTGGCTCGCCGTCCTCGTCGAGGGCGCCGGTCCCTTCCTGGCCGCCGCGCTGATCGCGTTCATGTCCCTGTTCTTCGGGCTGCTCGGGATGGCAGTGCGCTGGGTGCGGCCGCTGCGCTGGTGGCCGCTGGCGGTGGGCCCGGTGTGGGGAACGCTGGAGTTCGTCTATTCCCGGGTGCCGTTCGGCGGCTTCGGCTGGCTCCGATTGCCGTACGCCCAGGTCGATGCCCCGCTCGCCGGGCTGCTGCCGATCGTCGGCGTCATGGGTGTGACCGTGCTCAGCGCCACGCTGGCGGCCGCCTTGGCGGCGCTCATCGCGCGATTGTGGGCCAACCCGCGCGGCTGGACCGGCCCGGTGACGATCGCCGTGGGCCTGCTGATCGGGGCCGCCGGGGTGACTAGTGCCGGCCGGGCCTATCAGCCCGAGTCGCCGGCGGGCCACGGCACCGTCACCGTCGGGATGGTCCAGGGCAACGTCGACGGCGGCGCCGGGGTCGGCGCGATGGGCCGGGCCCGCTCGGTCACCAACAACCATCTGGGCGAGACGATCACGCTGATGGCGCGAGCGCGCTCGGGGGCTGTCCCGATGCCGGACTTCGTCCTGTGGCCGGAGAACTCCACCGATATCGATCCCGAGCGCGATGCGCAGACCCGGGCAACCGTCGACGCCGCCGTGCAGCTCGCCGGCCGGCCGGTCCTCGTCGGGGCGGTCACTCAGGGTCCGGGGACTGATGAACGGCAGACCACAGCGCTGTGGTGGGACCCCCGGACCGGGGTCACCGACCGCTACCACAAGCGCAACCTGGTGCCGTTCGGCGAATACATCCCCCTGCGCGATGTCTTGTTGCCGCGGATCCCGCTGCTCGAGCTCGTCGGCGCGCAGTCGGTGCCGGGCACCACGCCGGGGGTGCTCACCGGCACGCTCAACGACGGGCGCACGATCCGGGTCGGCGATGTGATCTGTTTCGAACTCGCCTATGACGCGACCGTGCACGAGGCGGTGCGTGGTTCGGAGGTCCTGGTCGTGCAGTCGAACAACGCGACCTATCGCGGGACGCCCCAGATCCCGCAGCAGTTCGCGATCACGCGGGTGCGGGCGATGGAGGCCCGCCGGGAGATCGTGGTGGCGACCACCAATGCCGAATCGGGCTATATCGGCGCCGATGGGCACATCCTCGACCGGACCGAGATCGGCACCGCGGCCTCCGGCAGCTATGAAGTCCCGCTGCGCAGCGCGCTGACGCCCGCGGTGCGGTTCGCTGGGGCGTACGATTTGCTGACCGTGGCCGGAGCAGGGGTCGCCCTGATTCTGGCCGGATGGATGCGCGTCCGCGCGGCACGGATGCTGGGCGATGGGTCGCGGATGGGTCAGAATAGAGCGTTGACAGCCCGCGACCGAGCGGCATCCGACGACGTGCGAAAGAAGTGATCGTGGCGGACGCGACCGACAATCATCCAGGCCTGGGCCGGATCCTCGTCATCATTCCGACTTACAACGAGGCGGAGAACATCGAGCTGATCACAAGCCGCCTCCGCACGTGCGTGCCCGCCGCTCACATCCTGATCGCCGATGACAACTCCCCCGACGGCACAGGTGAGATCGCCGACCGCCTGGCTGCGGCCGATGATCACATTCAGGTGCTGCACCGCCCGGGCAAGGAGGGCCTCAGCGCCGCCTATCTCGCGGGATTCCGCTGGGGGCTGGAGCGAGACTATGACGTGCTGGTCGAGTTCGACGCCGACGGTTCCCATCAGCCGGAGCAGCTGCACCGGTTGCTGGACGCGCTGGTGGCCGGTGCGGACATGGTCAAGGGCTCCCGTTGGGTCCGGGGCGGATCGGTCGTCAACTGGCCTCTGCAGCGTGAGTTGCTGTCGCGCGCCGGGTCCGTGTGGACGCGGCTCATGCTGGGCATGCCGATCAAGGATGTCACCGGTGGTCTCAACGCCTTCCGCGCCGAGACCCTGCGCCGGATCATCGACGACATCGAGGCCGAAGGCTATGGCATCCAGCGCGATTTGACCTGGCACACCTATCAGTCGGGCATGACCGTGGTGGAAGTGCCGATCGACTTCAAGGAGCGCGAGCGCGGCGATTCGAAGATGACCTCCGACGTCTTCTTCGAGGCCCTGCGCCAGACCACCAAGATGGGCATTCGCCACCGGCTCGGACAGATCAAGTCTGTGGTGCGCAAGGAAAGCAGGCCGATCACACGATGAGCAACCACCGGCAGCTGCCCTCCGGCTCCCCGCGTCGCAGGCCCCGCTGGGCCCTGCCCCTGCTCCTGCTGCTGCTGGTGCTGGTGCCCATGGCCGAGATCGTGGTGCTCCTCCAGGTCGGCAACTGGATCGGGCTGCTGCCCACCATCGGGCTGCTGATCGTGCTCGCCATCCTCGGCACCTGGCTCTCGCGCCGCGAGGGTGGCCGGGCCTGGAAAGGCGTGAACGAGGCGTTGCGGACGGGGGAGTTCCCCTCGAACCAGATGGCCGACGCCGCGATGGTCCTGGTGGGCGCGCTGCTGCTGGTGTTCCCCGGATTCCTCACCGATATCGTCGCGCTGCTGTTCCTGTTGCCGTTCACCCGCCCGTGGATGCGGACGCTGCTGGGCTGGTCCATCGCGCGGCAGGCGAAGAAGTTCGTGCCCGAGCCCGGGATGCTGCCGCCGTTCGGGATGCCGGGCTATCCGCCACCGATGGCGGACGAACGCCCGCGCACCGATCATGATCGCGGTGACGTGATCGAGGGCGAGGTCGTCGACGACGATCCCGACGGGCGCCGCTGATAGCGCCGCGCGTGATCAGGTCACCCGGATTCAGCCGACCCGGGCGAGCGCGACCGTGACGTTGTCGTGACCGCCTTGCGCGTTGGCCCAGCCGACAAGTGCCTCGGCGATCACCAGCGGGTCCGATGACCCGGTCAGCGCCACCGTGTCTCGCACCACGGCCGCGAGCTGTTCCTCGGCGGACGCATAGTTCCACAGCCCGTCGGAGCACACGACGAGCCAGCCCTGGACTGCCACCTCATAACGGATCGCGTGGGGATTGAGATCCGGCGCATCGACGCCGAGCCAGCGCGTGATCGTGTGGGCGATCGGGGTGTCCTCGGCATCGGCCCGCGGGACCCCCGACGCGATGAGCATCTCGGCCATCGAATCGTCGGTGGTCAGCATCGCCGGCCGGCCGTCGTCCGGGATCAGATAGGCCCGCGAGTCACCGATCGCGGCGGTCCACACGACGTTGCCGGAGACGACAGCGGCGACGAAAGTGCATGCACCGGCGCGGACATCGTGGCGTTCGCTCTCGCGCATGACCGCGGCCTGGGCCTCCCGCACCGCGCGCTCGAAGGTCCTGCTCGCCGCCACCACGGCGCTGTCCTCACCGCCCAGGCCACGGCTGAAGGGGGCCGCCAGGATCGCCAGCGCCGCCCGGGCCGCCGCGAGGGACGCGATATCGGAGTCCGGCGCGGAGGTCACGCCGTCACACACCACCAGTGCCGCGTGGGAGCCGACCGGTTCCGCAGCTGCCAGCGCCATCGCATCCTCATTGCGGGTGTGGACCAGACCGCGGTCGCAGGCTCCGGCCACCCAGGACGCCGGCGCGAGGGTGAAATGGTCCCGGCTGCCCTGCTCGTCCTCCAGGGTGGCCACGGCGGCCCCACAGTCCTCACAGAACACAGCGGCATCGGCCATCGTCGCGCCGCAGCGGGCACAGTCCACCCCGGCGCTCATCGGAACGTCCAGGCGCGCACGGCATTGGCCTGATTGACCAGATCGATGCGGTCCTCGGGACGCAGCGCCTCCCTGGCCAGCGCGCGATAGGAGGACTCCAACGCGTTGCGCAACGCGGGCTCCTTCGTCTCGAACGGGCCGATCGAACCCTGCTGCGGGCCCGAACTCGTCACCAGCTGGAGCGCACGTTCCAACACGCGCGAGACGATCGTCTCGCGCTCGGTGACCCCGAGGCTGACGCCCTCGATCGACTTGAGCGCGGCATCCAGGGTGCCCACATCGACGCTCTTGGCCCCCGACAGCAGGCTCGCTCGGAACCGTCGTGACTCGACATAGCTGCGGCTGCTGCCCGGCACCATGTCGAGGGCCGCGGTGGCATCCGCGATGTCGTCGCGCGCCACCCGGACCCGCGCGAGCCCGAACGCGGCGGGGGCGACATAAGCGCCGTCGGTCTCCGCGCACGTCCGATAGAGGTTCTCCGCGACATCGAGCTCACCACCGGCCTCACAGGAGACAGCCAGCGCCAGCTTCGGCGCGAGCTCACCCGGCACCTGCTGATAGACCGTGTTGAACGACTGCTGCGCACGATCGGCGTTACCCGATTGCAGCGCCGCGAGACCGCTGAGCCAAAGTGCACGCCAGTCCCACGGATCGGCCTGCAACATCGACTGCGCGGCGAGCTCCGCCGCTGCGGGTTTGCCGGCCCGCAGGTGTTCCTGCCCGCGCGCCAGCCAGACCTCCGCAGTTTCCGCGGGGGCCTCGGCGAGCTCCTGCAAGCGGGTCGCCGGATCGCCGGGGGCAATGTTCTGCAGCCACGCGAACTGCTGATCGCTCGGATCGGGCTTCAGGTGCGGCAGCTCGTCCCAGGTCATCCGGTCGGTCGAGGCGGCGGGGTTGGCGAAATAGAGCGAGGTGGCGGTCGTCTGGGCTGCACCCGGCTCCGCGAGTGCGACCACTTCCCGCAGGACGCCCAGCGCCTGGGCGCGCAGCTCGTCCGCCGAGCCGAACCGGTCATCGGGGTTGGGCGCGCAGCACTTGGCGATGAGCCAGTACAGCGAGTCGTACTGCTGGAACAGGGGCACGTCCGCCGGCGCGGGCAGGCTGTGCAGATAGGTGGTCTGATAGCCCCGGAACTCATAGCAGAGCACCAGCAGCGTCCGCCCGATCGTATAGATGTCCGACGCGACGCTGGTGCCCTGCCGCGGCACCTCGGGCGCCTGATAGCCGACCGTGCCATAGATCGCCGAGCCGTCGTCGTCGAGATGGCGCACGCCGCCGAGATCGATCAGCTTCACCGCATCGCCGACCTGGATCAGATTATCCGGCTTGAAATCGCAATAGACCATGCCCTGGTCGTGCAGATATTGGAACGCGGGCAGGATCTCAATGATGTACGCCAGGGCTTGGTCGACCGGCAGCGGCTCATAGACGCCGCCGTTGGCGGCCATCCGGTTCTTGAGGATCTCCTTCAACGACTGGCCGCCGACGAATTCCATGACGATATAGCCGGCCTCGTCGTGGGTGACGAAGTTGTAGATCTGGACGATCGACGGGTGGTCCACCCGGGCGAGGAAGCGCTGCTCGGCGATCGCCGCCGCGAGCGCATCGGGGTCGGCGGAGTTCAGCAGGCCCTTCAGCACGACCCAGCGGTCGGAGACGTTGCGGTCCTGCGCCAGATAGATCCAGCCGAGGCCGCCGTGCGCGAGCGCGCCCGCCACCAGATATTGCCCACCGACCAGGTCGCCATTGGTGAGCTTGGCCGAGAACGAGAACTGCGTGCCGCACTTGGAGCAGAAGCCTTCCTCGCGCCCGGGACGGCCACCGACCGAGCGCCCGACCGGCGCGCCGCACTGGGAACAGCTGCGCTTGTTCTCCGGGACCGCCGGATCGTCCTTGACCACCACATGCGGATCGACCGGCTCAACGGACGGGATCGTGGTCAGCCCGGCACCGAGCCGCGCCGAGCGTACGCGCTGGGAATCCGAGCGCACCCGCCGCGTCGAACTCGAGCCGGTGCGCGCGGAACCCATGGCCGCCGAACCGAGACGGGCCGAGGCGACGCTGCGTCCGGAGTCGATCGCACCGTCGGCGAGGGCCGTGGCCTCATCGGCCGAGGACGGAGCGTCGATCGCGGTGTCGGGCGGCATCCCGCAGACATCGCAATAGCCGTCGACGACCGAGCCGGTGCAACCGGCCTGGGGACAAGCGCTCATCGTTGGTCCTTTCCGGCTCAGCCGTTGCGGCCATAGACGGGCTCGGGGGGTCCGCCGTCGCCCAGCGTGGGACGCAGCCACCGATCATAGGAGGCCTGCCAGCGGCCGTCGGCCCGCATGCGCTCCAGCACGCCGTTGACGAAGCGGATCATGTCGACCTGGTCGGCCGGCACGCCGATGCCGTAGGGCTCGTCGGTGAAGGCGTCCCCGGGCAGCACCTCGGCATAGGGGTCCTGCGCGGCCAAGCCGGCGAGCACCGTGTCGTCGCCGGTGATGGCGTCCACCTGGCCCTGCTGGAACAGCACCAGGCAACCCGTGTGGGTGTCGGCGGGCACGATATCGGCGCGCGGGGAGAGCTCCCGGATCTGGTTGAGCGTCGAGGTGCCACGCGGGGCGCACACCCGTCGCTCGGCGAGGGTGTCGAGGTTGGTGATGCCGGAGTCGCGGCGGATCATGAGCTTCTGACCGGAGCGGTAGTATTCGGCGGAGAAACCGATCTCACGCCACCGGTCGCACGTCATCGTCATGTTGCGGACGACCAGATCGACCTCGTGCTCGGCCAGCAGCGGGATCCTGTCGGCGGCGGAGATGACACGCAGCTGGGCTCGCGCGTCGGGGCCGAAGATCGCCTGGGCGACCGCGTGGGCCATGTCGATGTCGAAGCCCTCGATGATGCCGGTCTGCGGGTTGCGTGAGCCGAGGAGATAGCTGTCGGAGGACACCCCGACGATCAGTCGGCCGCGATCCCTGATCTCGGCCATGGTGGAGCCCGCCGGCAGCGCGTCCGGGCCGGACAGCCCAGCCGGGGCGTACGACTGGGTGGCGTTGTCGCAGGTCGGGCCCGCGGCCTGCGGCGGGGCAGCATCGGGGGTCTCCTCGCTGAAGTCCGGCAGGGGAGTGGGCGTGCCCGCACACGCGGCGAGCAGCATCAGCGCGACGAGCGAGCCGAGCAACGTGGCCAAGCGGCGAATCATGCATACTCCTTCAGTCGTGCGCTGACCCCGCGCCACGCGAGCCCGGCGCCCGCCAGCCCGCCGAGCACCGTGAGCACGGTGACCACGACGAAGCCGGGCCGGCCGGACAGCAGGGTCGTCGAGGTGACATCGGCGGCGTCATTGATCAGTTCCTGCATGCCCGCGTCGAACTCCGCGAACTGTCCCGTCGGCGATCCCGGGGTGCGATCGGTCGCGAGCCGGACCGCGCCGTCCCAGTCGCCGCCATTGTCGAGCCGCACGATCTCGTGGTGACCCTCGACATAATCCGCCCAGGCCTGGGTCGGAGCGCCGCTCAGTTCGGAGTGGCCCAGGGCGCCGTCGACCTGTCCGGAGAACTCCGTCCAGGCATCTTCGTGCACCTGGCCGGAGCCCCGCGCGATGAGCCGCAGGCTCTCGTTGGTCTTCGCCGCATTGGCGGCGCTGCGGGTCTCGGCACCGTTGACGGCGGTCGCATAGTCGTTGTCCCGCAGACCGGCGTTCGCAGCCGCCTGGGTCGCGCTGAGTGCGAAGGCGGCGATGCCGGCCACGAGGACCGCGAGTGCCGCACCGGCCAGACCGGTGTTGACGCGCCGGCGGAATCGCCTGGCGATCCATTGGTTCATCAGTCCGAGGGCGATCAGGGCCGCGAGTGCGGGCAGCGCCATCAGGATCGGGATATGGGCGCCGAGCGAGTTCGCCGCACGCTCGGTGTTGGCCTGCACCAAGGCATCCACCAAGACGACGCCGCGGTCGCGGATGTCGTCACTGGATGCGCGCAGATAGCCGGCGCCGACGGGCAGGCCCTGCCGGTTCGTGGCCCGGGCATTGGCCATGCCCTCGGCATAGTCCACCACGACCTCGTTGAGGGCGGTGAGCACCTCGCGATCGAGGGGCTGCGCCTCGGCGGCCTCGGTGATGCCGCGGCTGACCTCACCCAGCGATTCGTCATAGCGGGCCCGCTGTTCGGGAGACTCCAGGCCCCCGACAAGGAAGGCGCTGGAGGCGAGCGCATCGGCGCGCAACAGGTGCACCTTGATGTTCTGCACGCGCACGAGCTGAGCGGTGTCCTTGGCGGCGGCCTGCAGGGCCTGGCCGGCCAGGATGAGTTGCAGCGCGGTGAGGGCGGCGAACGCGAGCATCACCACGACGCTCGCGAGGCGGATCCTGCTCAGCTGCTCAGGGATGCCCCGTCCATCCGCCACCCGGTCCTGTCCGATGGTCGTGGTCGCGGGGAGCGCAGCCGATCGTGGTGGTGCTGTCGCCGGCGGGGCGCTCTGTGTGGCCTGCGTCATGAGGCCGAGACTAGCGGGTGCGACGGTCCGCCCCAGCCGATCAGGGGCCGTCGCGAAGACGCCCGCCATCGATCGGGACCGTGCGTGCGAGGCGACTGCGGCGGGAGGCGCCTGCGATCAGGCGCTGTGCTTGGAGCGCAACAAGTCGAGTCGCTCGGCCAGCAGGTCCTCCAACTCGGCGATGGAACGACGTTCGAGGAGCATGTCCCAGTGGGTCCGCGCGGGCTTCTCCTCCTTGAGGATCATCTCCACGCCGTCGGAACGCTTGGAAAGACGGCCGCAGCGCGGGCACTCCCAGCTCGTGGGCAACTCGGCGCCTTCGGCGAACACCCGGGAGAAGTGGTGTCCCGCGGGGCAGTCGAACCCGATGTCCTGGCGGGGGGCGAACTCGATGCTGGACTCATCCTCAAAACTCTTGGCGCCCAACCCTGTTCCACGAAGTGTGCGATCAGCCATGGCAACCTCCAAAAAGACGTCTTGCCCCCCTGTAACGCTCTGGACAGCATATTTGTTCCTCAGCGCCAGATCCCGCGTTCCTGGCACACCTCCTTGAGCACATCGATCCGGTCGCTGATCAGCCCGTCGACGCCGAGATCGACGAGTTCGTGCATCGTCGCCGGATCGTCGATGGTCCAGACGTGAACGTGTTTGCCGGCGGCATGGGCGCGGGCGAGGAGCCCACGGGTGACCAAGCGCACCCGGCAGCCGGCCACGATGTGTTCGACCGGGACCTGCAGCGCTGCTCCAGGCGCGGCGAGCAGGCGGGGCAGGCCCGGGGCGAAGCGCGTCCAGATCACGCCGTTCTGCGACAGTGAGGTCGCCACCCGGGCCCCCATCAGCCGGCGGAAGGCGCGGATCCGCGCGATGCTGAACGACCCGACACAGACCCGGGCATGGGCGCGGTGGGCGTCGATCGCCGTCACGAGGGGCTCGATCGCACCGGGGGCCTTGAGGTCGATATTGAACCGCTGCTCCGGGAAGGTCTCGAACAGCTCAGCGAGCGTCGGAATCGGGTCGTGACCACCGATGCGGGCCTGGCGTACCTCATTCCACGGCAGCTCGGCGACCACCCCGGCGTGGTCGGTCACCCGGTCGAGGCGGTCGTCGTGGAACGCGATGAGGGTGCCATCGGCGGTCGTGTGCACGTCGGTCTCGAGGTAGCGGTAGCCGAGACGGACGGCGTTGGCGAACGCATGCACCGAGTTCTCCCGGCCCAGGTTGTCCGCGAGCAGTGCCCCGCCGCGATGGGCCATGGCAATGAAGCCGGAGTCGAAATAGCGGTAGTGGACCGCGTGCTGACGAGCCATGGGCTTCAGTATGGGTCAGTCCACTCCCGGCAGCCTGGCCAGCCAGCCCTCGGCCGCGCTGGGCATCCAGGGAGGAATCCCATAAAGGACCATGCCTACATAACCCAGCGTCCAGGCGCAGGCGAGGAAGACCACCCAGAATATGGTCCGGTGGCCCCGGCTCCAGCCCTGATAGCGCGCAACCTGCCGCTTGAACCAGCCCAGGCGTTTGTTGGCCCATTCGAACTCGCTGGACCACACCGCCAGCCCGAGGAGGAACAACGGGATGCCGCCGGGTCCTGGCAGCGGACCGGTGATCGCGGCGGCGATCATGAGCAGCAGGCCGGCGACCGCGACACCGATCCGATAGAAGAACAGCTTTCGCGGATCGCGGCGGATGTTGGCCCGCCAGCGCCACCGGTCCTCCTCGGCATCGATGAGGTGGGGATGGGGGATGTGCAGGTGCGGATGCTCGCGGCGGACGGTGTCATCAACCGGCTCGCCCGTCTCGTCGCTCGGGGGAGCGTCGCGCGGCGGCTCAACGGGATCAGGCCGGTCCGCACCGTCCGGATCCCGCGCTGCATGCATGGATCAACCTT
>JAUNRO010000002.1:10668-18780 GCA_030544185.1 Propionibacteriaceae bacterium
ACCCGCAGGGGGACCCCGCCCCGGGAACTCCCGAGGTGACCACATTCCGTCGGTCCCGACCCAGGGGTGGCAGGATGTGCCGGTGACGACGATCCTCTCCATTCAGTCCACCGTGGCCTATGGTCACGCCGGGAACTCGGCTGCAGTCTTTCCCATGCAACGTCTCGGCGTCGATGTCTGGCCCGTGATCACGGTGCATTTCTCGAACAACACGTCCTATGGGACGTGGCGCGGCCCGCTGCTCAGCGCCCCCGACATCCACGATGTCGTCACCGGCATTGATGAGCGAGAGGTCCTGGACCGCGTGGACGGCGTCCTGTCGGGCTATCAGGGGGCGGTGGAGATCGGCGCGGAGATCGTGCGCGCCGCCGACCTCGTTCGCGAGCGCAACCCGCAGGCGATCTATTGCTGCGACCCGGTCATGGGGGACGTCGGTCGTGGTTTCTTCGTCCGCCCCGGCGTGCCGGAGTTCCTCCGCGACGAGGTGGTGCCGAAGTGTGACGTGGCGACGCCCAACCACTTCGAGCTGAACTTCCTGACCGGCAGCGAGTCCACAACCGTGGCCGAGGTGCTTCAGGCCGTGGACGCGCTCCGGGAGAAGGGGCCGCGGACGGTGCTGGTGACATCGGTCGTGCACGATGAGGTCCGCCCCGAGACGCTCGACATGATCGCCGTCGACGACGAGGGTGCCTGGCTGGTGACGACCCCCTTGCTGGACCGCAACTTCACCGGCTCGGGTGATCTCACCAGCGCGATGTTCCTCACCGCACTCCTGGAGGGTCGGGGAACCGAGGGGGCGCTCGAGCGGACCGCCGAGATCGTCTATGGAGTGCTGAAGGCGACCACCGACGCGGGGCACCGGGAGCTGCGGCTCGTCGCCGCTCAGGATGAGATCGTCACCCCGAGCAACACGTTCGCCGCGACCTGCCTGCGCTGAGACCCGGGCAGCCAATCACCTGCGCTGAACGCCGGGCACCGGTTCGTCAGTCCTGGAAGACCTGGACGTTCGCGCCGACGGCATTGAGCCGGTTCGCGAGATCCTCATAGCCGCGGTTGATGACATAGACATCACGCAGGATGGAGGTCCCGCGCGCGGCGAGCATGGAGATCAGGATGCACACGGCGGGGCGCAGGGCCGGCGGGCAGATGATCTCCTGGGCGCGCCACCGGGTGGGGCCGTTGACGATGATCCGGTGCGGATCGAGCAACTGGATGTTGGCACCCAGCCGGTTCAGGTTCGTCATGTGGATCGCGCGGTTGTCATAGACCCAGTCGTTGATCAGGGTGCGTCCCTCGGCCGCGGCCGCGATCACCCCGAAGAACGGCAGGTTGTCGATGTTCAGCCCCGGGAACGGCATCGGGTGGATCTTGTCGATCGGTGCCTTCAGCTTCGAGGGGAAGACGGTCAGATCGACGAGGCGGGTCTGACCGTTGGCCGCGCAATACTCGGCGGTGACGTCGAACGTCAGCCCCATCTCGCGCAGGATGGCCAGCTCGATCTCGAGGAACTCGATCGGCACGCGACGAATCGTGAGCTCGGACTCGGTGACGATCGCCGCGGTGATCAGGCTCATCGCCTCGATGGGGTCCTCCGATGGCGCATAGTCGACGTCGCGGTGCACGCTGTTGGGGTCCACCCCGGTGATCCGCAAGGTGGTGGTGCCGATGCCGTCGATCTGGACGCCGAGCTCCTGGAGGAAGAAACACAGGTCCTGGACCATGTAGTTCGGACTGGCATTGCGGATCGTCGTGGTGCCGGGGCTGACCGCGGCGGCCATGAGCGCGTTCTCGGTCACGGTGTCGCCGCGTTCGGTGAGCACGATCGTATGGGTGGGGCAGACCTTGTCGCTGGTGGCCTGATAGAAGCCTTCAGCGGCCTGGACCTCCAGTCCGAAGTGGCGCAGGACCTGCAGGTGTGGCTCGATGGTGCGCGCCCCGAGGTCGCACCCCCCGGCATAAGGCAGCTGGAACTCACGATAGAAGTGCAGCAGCGGGCCCAGGAACATGATGATCGAGCGGGTCCGGCGGGCGGCGTCGAGATCCATCTCGTCGAGCTTGAGCTCCTCGGGGCGGATCAAGGTGAGGTCGGAACGATCCTCGGACCACGATGCCTCCACACCGATGCTCATCAGAACCTCGAGGATCCGGTTGACCTCCTCGATCCGCGCAATACCGCGCAGGACCGTCTTGCCGCGGTTGAGCAGGGAGGCGCACAGCAGCGCGACCCCGGCGTTCTTGGACGAGCGCACGTCGATCGCACCGGTGAGCTTGGTCGGGCCGTTGACCCGCAGGTGGACGGGGCCCCCGGAGCCGACGGAGATCAGCTCGCTGTTGAGGGCCGTCGCGATGCGGTTGATCATCTCGAGGCTGAGGTTCTGGTTGCCGGTCTCGATGCGATGGATCGCACTCTGGCTGGTGCCCAACTGGTCGGCGAGCTGGCTCTGGGTCAACCCGCGATGCTGGCGAGCCTGGCGGATCATCGAGCCGATTCGATAGAGCGAAGTCTCAGTCACGTCCATGAGGTTAACTCATATAAGAGATAATTCCGAAGATCTGTGCCTTCTGGCGGGCCGCAGCGGGGCCCCGTATTCATCTGGGACCATCGTCGCTCAGGCAAGGCCAGCGACAACCTTCAGGGTACGCCTGGCGGCACAAGTGGGTCGAATGACCATCAGCTCATTCCGCAAACGGAACGCCGTTCGGCCACCGTGGATGATGGGAGCGCAAGTTCCGGGGTCTGCCCACTCTCGTCCCGTCCGGGTGAATAGAGTGACCGTCATGAGTGCGCACTTTGACGTTGTTGTCCTCGGGGCCGGCCCGGGTGGTTATGTCGCCGCGATCCGAGCGGCTCAGCTCGGACTGAAGACCGCGATCGTGGAGAAGCGATATTGGGGCGGCGTCTGCCTCAATGTCGGCTGCATCCCGACCAAGTCCCTGCTGCGCAATGCCGAGCTTGCGCACATCGTGACCAAGGAGGCGAAGACCTTCGGCATCAACGGGGACATCACCGTTGATTACGGCGTCGCCCACAAGCGTTCCCGTGGCGTGGCCGACCGGATGGTGGGCGGCATCCACTTCCTGATGAAGAAGAACAAGATCACCGAGTTCGAGGGTTGGGGCGAGTTCGTCGACGCCAAGACCATCAAGGTCTCGGGCGGCAAGGACGAAGAGACGCTGACCTATGACCACTGCATCATCGCCACCGGTGCAGTGACCCGCATGTTGCCGGGCGTGGAGACCAGCGAGAACGTCCAGACCTATGAGGAGCTCATCCTCGACAACAGCCTGCCGAAGTCGATCGTCATCGCCGGTTCCGGCGCGATCGGCGTCGAGTTCGCCTATGTCCTCAACTCCTATGGCGTGGACGTCACCGTCGTCGAGTTCCTCGACCGCATCGTCCCGACCGAGGATGCCGAGGCGTCGAAGGAACTGCTGAAGGCCTACAAGAAGCTCAAGATCAAGGTCATGACCAGCACCAAGGTCGAGGCGGTGGAGGACACCGGCGACGGCGTCAAGGTTACGGTCAGCTCGGCCAAGGGCGGCGAGCAAGTCCTCGAGGCTGACCGGCTCCTGTCGGCGATCGGCTTCGCGCCACGGACCGAGGGCTATGGCCTGGAGAACACCGGCGTCGAGCTGACCGAACGCGGCGCGATCGCCATCGACGACTTCATGCGCACGAACGTTGACGGGATCTATGCGATCGGCGATGTCACCGGGAAGCTGATGCTGGCCCACACGGCCGAGGCTCAGGGCGTGGTGGCGTCCGAGACGATCGCCGGCGCCGAGACGATGGCGATCAACTACGACATGATCCCGCGGGCGACCTATTGCCAGCCGCAGATCGCCTCCTTCGGCTATTCGGAGGAGCAGGCGAAGGAGAAGGGCTACGAGATCAAGGTCGGCAAGTTCCCCTTCACGGCGAACGGGAAGGCTCATGGCCTCGGCGACGCGACGGGCTTCGTGAAGGTCGTCGCCGACGCGGAGCACAACGAGATCCTCGGCGCGACCATGGTTGGCCCGGACGTCACCGAGCTGCTGCCGGAGTTGGTGCTGGCCCAGATGTGGGACCTGACCGCCCACGAGGTCGGCCGGACGATCCACGCCCACCCGACGCTGTCCGAAGCGATCAAGGAGGCCGCGGAGGGCGTCGCGGGTCACATGATCAACTTCTGATTTCGCATCGCCGCGGCGGCCCGGGTCCGGTTCTCACCGAGCCCGGGCCGTCGGCATTCCCCGGGCGTACGCCCAGGCGGGCCCGGGTCCGGCTTCTGTTTCGCAATTGCGGAACAAAACACCGATTTGCTCCGATAATGCGTCTGATAGCTTCTTCTTGTGGCGATGATGCGGATCTCGACAGCTGCTGGTGTGCTCGGTGTCAGCGATGACACGCTGCGGCGGTGGATCGAGAAGGGCCGGCTGGGCTCGACGACCGATGACGCCGGGCGATTGGTGGTCGACGGTGCCGAGCTGGCTGCGCTGGCTCAGGAGATCGCCGCCGACCGGCCTGCCGATCAGCTGGATTCCGGGGCCGGCGTGCGCTCGTCGCGCAATCATCTGACCGGGCTGGTGACCGGGGTGCGCTCGGATCCGGTGATGAGTCAGGTGGAGCTGCAGTGCGGGCGCTATCGGATCGTGTCGCTGATCTCGACCGAGGCCGTGGACGAGCTGCAGATCGAAGTCGGCTCAATCGCCACAGCGGTCATCAAGGCCACCAATGTTGCGCTGGAAAGAGGTCGGGAATGAAGTCTCGGTTGTGGGCCGTCATCGCCCCTGCGCTGCTGATCCTGACAGCCTGCGGCGACCCCGCACCGAGCGATCCCGCACCGGGCGGGGGGAGACCGGCGGCGGAGCCTGCCGGGCCGACCGTCGTCTTCGCCGCCGCGTCACTCAATCAGGCATTCCCCAAGGCCTCCGCTGGCCAGGACATCTCCTATTCCTTCGACGGTTCGTCGGGCCTAGTCGATCAGATCGTGGGCGGTGCCCCCGCGGATGTCTTTGCCTCGGCTGACCGGCGCAACATGGACAAGGCGGTCGACGCCGGGGTCATCGACGGCAAACCGGTCATGTTCGCCACCAACCATCTCGTGGTCGTCGTGCCGGCCGACAACCCGGCAGGGGTGACCGGGTTCGATGATTCGCTCGCCGGGGTCCAGCTGGTGGTGTGTGCACCCGAGGTGCCCTGCGGCGCCGCGACGGCTCGTGCCGCGGAGTCAGCGGAGCTGACCCTGGACCCGGTCTCCGAGGAATCCAGCGTCACCGATGTGCTCGGCAAGGTCACCTCCGGTGAGGCCGATGCGGGCATCGTCTATGCCACGGATGCGACCCAGGCGGGCGACGGCGTGGTGCAGCTCGACGTGCCGGGCGCCAAGGAGGACCCCAACACCTATTGGGTCGCGAAGGTTGCCGGGGCCCCCAACCCCGCCGGTGCCGACGCCTTCATCGACCTGATCACCGGCGAGTCCGGTCAGCAGGTATTGACCGAGTTCGGGTTCGGCCCGCCGGCCAGGAACTGATCGAGGTCTGCCCGACGACAATGAACTCCGTTCCCCGGTGGGCCTGGCTGCCGCTCGTCCTCGCGATGGCACTGCTCGGCGTCCCCCTCATTGGACTGCTGGCGCGGGCGGACTGGGCCGAGCTGCCCGGGCTGCTCGCCTCGGCCCGGGCGATCGATGCCCTCACCTTGAGCCTGGCCACCTGCGCCGTGTCCACCGGGCTGGTCCTGATCCTCGGCGTCCCGACCGCCCTGGTCCTGGCTCGGTCGACCGGCCGCTGGACCCAGGTGGCGCGCACGCTCGTCACAGTGCCGATGGTGCTGCCCCCGGTGGTCGCCGGGCTGGCCCTGCTCACGACCCTCGGGCGCCGCGGCCTGATCGGATCGCACCTGTCCGCACTCGGGATCGAGATCGGGTTCACCACGGTGGCCGTCGTTATCGCCCAGACCTTCGTCGCCCTGCCGTTCCTGGTCATCTCCGTCGAGGGCGCACTGCGCGCCAGCGGCGCGGACTATGAACGAGCCGCTGGATATCTCGGTGCCAGCCCCACGCGCGCGTTCTTCACCGTCACCGTCCCCATGGCGGCCCCGGCGCTGGCCTCGGGCGCGGCGCTGTCCTTCGCTCGGGCGTTGGGGGAGTTCGGGGCGACGCTGACCTTCGCCGGCTCGCTGCAGGGCGTCACCCGCACGCTCCCGCTGGAGATCTATCTGCTGCGCGAATCCGACTCCCAACTGGCCCTGGCCCTCGCGGTCGTCCTGCTCGCCGTGGCGGGGATCGTGGTCGCGCTGGCCACCCGGCTGCACACCTGGGGCACCCATGGCTGATGCCGTATGCGTGGCCGCAGCCATCACGAACCGTGGCGTCGATCTCGATCTCACGGCGGCTACCGGCCAACTGACGGCCGTGGTGGGGCCCAACGGGTCGGGCAAGTCCACCTGCATCCAGCTGGTCGCCGGTGCGCTGCAGCCCGACGCCGGCTCGGTCATCCTCGACGGCGAGACGGTGGCAGGTCCCCGGCGCCACGTGCCGGCCCACCGCCGCCGGGTCGGCTATCTGGAGCAACGCCCCCTGTTGTTCCCCCATCTGAACGTGCTCGACAACGTCGCCTTCGGGCCCCGCGCCCGCGGCGCCGAGCGGGCCGCGGCGCGATAGCGGGCGTACTCCGAACTGACCGCCGTCGGCGCGAGCGACCTGGCCGCACGACGACCGCGCCAACTCTCCGGGGGCCAGGCCCAGCGGGTGGCGATCGCCCGCGCCCTGGCGATCGATCCGGATGTCGTCCTGCTCGACGAACCGTTCGCGGCGCTGGACGCGGCCTCGACCCCCGAGCTGCGCCGCCTGCTCCGGGAACGGCTCGCGGGGGTCACCACGCTGCTGGTCACCCATGACCTGCTGGACGTCCTCGCACTGGCGGACCGCATCGCTGTGCTCGAGAGCGGGCGAGTGGTGGCCACCGGTGCCGTCGATGATGTCCTCACCGCCCCGCCCACCGGCTTCGTCGCGGACTTCGTCGGCGTGAACCTCCTGCACGGCCGTGCCGTGGACGGGGCCACCCTGCAGCTCGACGACGGCCCGGCACTGATCGGCATCGGCGAGCTCCGCGCGGGCGAGCCGGCCCGGGCGACAATCGCGCCGGATGCGGTCAGTCTGCATCGCACCCCGCCGGGCGGCAGTCCCCGCAACAGCTTCGAGGCCCGGGTCGTGTCCCTGGACTCGCGCGGTCCCGTCGTCGGCGTGTCCGTCGCGATCGCCGGCCAGACGGTGCGCGCGGATTTGACCGCGGCCGCGGTGACGGAATTGGGCATCGTTCCCGGGGCGACCGTGTTCGCCGTGGTCAAGGCGACCCAGGTCACGCTCCACCGGATGTGAAATCCGGGGCGGCTGGTTGACTGGAGGGACGGATGAGACACAGTAGGACCACAGCGACGAAAGGAACTTCCATGGCCTCCAACGCTCTCGCTCTGCAACGGCCCCGAGACGATCGGATGGTTGCCGGTGTCTGCGCGGCCATCGGCCGTCGCCTCGGCATCGACCCCCGCTGGGTCCGCGTGGCCACCGTGGCCAGCATGTTGCTGCCCGGTCCGCAGCTCCTGCTCTATCTGATCGCCTGGGTGCTGATCCCGAGCGAGTGATCTTCACCCCACCGAGCCGGCTGCGCCCGGCGGGATCCCGCGCCCAGCGCGGCTGCGGCGTACGCTGATCGTTGGCGTTCTTCCGGGTCCTCGGGCGCACGCCACGGCATCCGATCACACGCGCAGGCGCTCACCTGCTGGTTCGCGCGCCAGGAGTGTCGGTCGGACGATGTCTAATGGAGGGTGAGGCACCCGCGCACGGGTGGCGCCCGCATGAAGAGGAGACCGGTGAGCAGCCCCGACCAGGCCGAATCAGATCAGGCCCAGCAGGACGAGATCCAGCCAGCCGACGCCGAGCTGGACGAGACCGCTGCCACCACGGCACCGGGCCGCGACTCCGAAGCGGAGACGCCCGCGGCCCCGCCGAAATCCCCGACCCCCATGGGCGCCCTGCTGGCGGTCTGGGCAGCGCTCGGACTTGCCCTGATCGTCGTGGTGATCGGGGTGACCTTCCAGAGTCTGTTGGAGCCCTTGCGGGGTCGCGAGCA
>JAUNRO010000002.1:18817-24537 GCA_030544185.1 Propionibacteriaceae bacterium
GATGCATCTGGGCGCCCAGGTGAGCATGCTGGCGACCTTCGGGCTGCTGCTCGCCGGCACGTTCTATTCGACCGGGATCCGGCGCCACCACGACCTGAGCGAGACCGGCCGCCGGTTGGTCGGCCGCGCGGGCACGGCCGCCGCGATCTGGTTCGCCTGCAGCCTGATGATGGTGCCGCTCACCGCGGCGGAGAACAACGGTGTGACGCTGGCGAGCGCGCTGCAGGCCATCGTGCCGTTCGTGGCCGCGACCCAGCCCGCCCAAGCCTGGCTGGTCCCCGCCCTGATCGCCCTGATCATCGCGATCGGCGCGCGGCGCATGCAGCGCGCCGGCGCCGCCATGACGCTCCTCGTGATCGGCCTGATCTGGCAACTCGCGCCCGTCGTCACCGGCAACGTCTCGGTCGGCGCCGACCACGACTTCGGGACCGACGCCGCCATCTGGGCCACGATGGCCGGCGCCGTGGCGATCGCCTCGGCGCTCGCCGCACTCATCACCGTCGAGTCGGATCAGGACCGCACCCGAGGCGGCCGCTATGGCTGGACGATGGCGATCGCAGCGACCGTGGTGGTCGCCGGACAGCTCGTCGTGGGGTGGTATGAGTTGGCCGGCACCCACCCGCTCGCGACCGGTTATGGGCTCGCCACCGTGATCGTCATTGCCGGCTGGGCGATGCTGGCGGTGCGCAACTGGATCGGCCTGCGCACCGGCACCCGCACCCGGACGGGTCTGGCGATGGATCTGTCGGTCGGGGTCATCCTGGTCGGCTTCCAGACGGTCATGGCCCACATGGCGCCGCCGCGGTTCCTCGTGCCGCAGGGCTCGGCCCAGATCAACTTCCTCGGCTATGAGGTGAACACCCCGCCGACCCTCGCCAGCATCATCCTGCCGGGGCGGCCCAACGTGTTGATCGTCACGATCGCGGTGGCGGCGATCGTGCTCTATCTGGCCGGCCACATCATCTTGGCCCGGCGTCAGATCCACTGGCCGATCGGGCGCACGATCGCCTGGCTGTGCGCGTTCCTGCTGCTGCTGTGGGTGGGATCGGCCGGTTTGTGGGCCTATTCCGGGGCCACCTTCAGCTATCACATGCTCGCGCACATGACGGTGAACATGATCGTCCCCGTCCTCGCCGTGCTCGGCACTCCCATCACGCTCGCCCTGCGGGTGCTGCCGACCCAACCCGAGTCCCACCCCACCAGCGCCCGCGATCTGCTGAACGCGCTGGTGAGTTGGACGCCGCTGGAATACCTGCTCCACCCGATCGTGGTCGGCCTCAACTTCGTCGGCACGGCCTATGTGGTCTATTTTTCCGGCCTCTTCGAATATCTGATGCGCTATCACTGGGGTCACCAGTTGATGACCATCCATTTCATCGTCTCGGGCATGTTGTTCTTCGGCCTGCTCATCGGGGCCGACCGCAACCCGCGGGAGCTTCCCCACGTGGCGAAGCTGGGCTTCCTGTTCGCGGCGATGCCGTTCCATGCGTTCTTCGCGGTCATCCTGCTCAGCTCCGACTTCGTCGTCGGCTCCAACTTCTATCGCGGGCTCGATGTGGTCTGGATGACCGATCTCGTCGCGGACCAGAAGCTCGGCGGTCAGTACACGTGGGCCCTGGGCGAGATCCCCATGCTCGTCGTGGTGATCGCGCTCGTGGCTCAGTGGTTCGCCCAGGACTCCCGGGACGCCAAGCGGCAGGACCGGGCGATGGACGAGGGCCTCGACGATGCCCACGAGGCCTACAACGAGATGCTGCGCAAGCTGTCGGAGCGGGCTGATCGATGACCGCCGACCTCACCACCGAGACCCAGTCCACGGCCCAGCAGATCGAGCTGGCGGTCGGGGGCATGACGTGCGCCGCCTGCGCGAGTCGGATCGAAAAGAAGCTGAACAAGCTCGAGGGCGTCACCGCGACCGTCAACTATGCAACGGAGCGGGCGGTGGTCTCTGGCCCGGTGGGGGCCGATGAGCTCATCCAGGTGGTGAAGAAGGCCGGCTATGACGCGGCCGAGGCCACCGGGGACGACTCGGAGCTCGGGCGGATCTCCGAGGATCGGATCGGCACGCTGCGCCGCCGGCTGGCGCTGGCCGCGATCCTCACGATCCCGCTCGGCAACCTCACGATCGTCCTCGCGCTCGTCCCCGAGCTGCGGTTCCCGCTGTGGGAGTGGCTCTGTGTCGCGATGGCCGTGCCGGTGGTGTTCTGGTCCGCCATGCCCTTCCACGTCGCCACCTGGCGCAACCTGCGCAACCGCTCGTTCAGCATGGACACCCTGGTCTCGCTCGGTGTGCTCTCGGCATTCTTCTGGTCGTTGACCTCGATCATCCTGGGGGCCGAGGACACCGAGGGCTATTGGCTCGGCTATGGCATCACCCCGGCCGGCGCAGATGCCATCTATTTCGAGGTGGCGGCCGCGGTCACCACGTTCCTGCTCGCCGGGCGCTATTTCGAAGCCCGGGCACGCCGCTCCGCGCAGGGCGTGCTCGGCGCGCTCAACGCCCTCGCCCCCAAGCAGGTCCGCAAGCTGGCGGCCGACGGGAGTGAACACGTCGTCGGGATCGAGCAGCTCTCCCGCGGCGACCGGTTCGTCGTCCGGGCGGGGGAGCGGATAGCGGCCGACGGGGCGGTCGCTGAAGGCTTCTCGACGGTCGACACCTCGATGATGACCGGGGAACCCGTCCCGGCGGAGATCGCCCCGCAGAGCGAGGTGCTCGGGGGCACGGTCAACCTGACCGGCCGGCTCGTGGTCACCGCGACTCGCGTCGGCGCGCACACCCAGCTCGCCCAGATGGCCGCGCTCGCCGAGCAGGCGCAGATGCGCAAGGCCAAGGTGCAACAGCTCGTCGACCAGGTGGTCGGCTGGTTCGTTCCCGCCGTCATCCTCATCAGCCTCGTCACGCTCGCGGTGTGGCTGTTCCTCACCGATGCCGGGCTGCGCGCGTCGGCGAGTGCGGCGCTGTCGGTGCTGATCATCGCCTGCCCCTGCGCGCTCGGTCTCGCCACTCCCACCGCGCTCATGGTCGGTGTCGGCCGCGGCGGCCAGTTGGGCATCCTGATCAAGACCCAGCAGGCGCTCGAGTCCAGTGGCCGCATCGACACGGTCGTGTTCGACAAGACCGGCACGATCACCCCGGGCAATCTCGTGGTCGAGGCGGTCACCGCGACGGGTGAGTTCTCCGAGGACGGTGTACGCCGGCTCGCGGCGTCGGTCGAGATCCACTCCGACCACCCGCTGGCGAAGGCCATCGTGGCCGACCACCACGGCGAGATCCTGCCCGTGACCGACTTCGTCACCACCCCCGGCCAAGGCGCCTCCGCAGTCGTGGACGGACACCGCGTCATCGTGGGCAACGAACGGGCCCTGGGGGAGTCTGTGGATCTTGCGGCACCGACTGCGCAGGTGGTCGAAACCGCGCGCGATGCCGGTGCCACCCCCGTCCTGGTTTCGGTCGACGGCGATGTCGTCGGCGTCTTCGTGCTCAGCGACACCGTCCGGCCCTCGGCGCCGGCGGCCGTCCAGCGGCTCAAGGACCGGGGGCTCGCCGTGATCCTGTTGACCGGCGACCACGAGCGGGCGGCCGCGGCCGTCGCCCGCCAGGCCGGGATCGACACGTGGATCGCCGGGGTCCTCCCCGCCGACAAGGCCACCGAGATCGCCCGCCTGCAGGAAACCGGCCACCAGGTGGCGATGGTCGGGGACGGCATCAACGACGCCGCAGCCCTCGCGACGGCCGATCTCGGCCTGGCGATGGTGAGCGGCACCGATGTCGCGATGAAGTCCGCCGACATCATCTGCGTCCGGGAGAACCTCCACGTCGTCCCGGATGCGATCGCTTTGTCGCGGGCGACGCTGCGGACGATCCGCGGCAACCTGGTGTGGGCCTTCGGCTACAACACCGCGGCGATCCCGCTGGCGGCGTTCGGTCTGCTCAACCCGCTCATCGCCGGGTTCGCCATGTCGCTGTCCTCGCTGATGGTGGTCGGCAACAGCCTGCGCCTGCGCTCCAAGGCTCTGCACTGATTGACCACGCGGGTTTGTCGCGATAACGACTGACAACGACCGCGGCGGGGACAAGACTTGCTTCTGTGAACAACCTGCAGGGGGCAGACGTCGGCCAACTCCGGACGCTGTCCGCCCACCTCCAGCGTGCGTCGGAGACGCTCGAACGCATTCTCGCCGAGATCAGCACCAGCCTGGAGCGCGCGGGCTGGGCCGGGCCGGACGCGCAGAGGTTCCGCGGGGACTGGGAGGTCCAGCTGCGTCGTTCCCTGATCGACACCCGCCAAGGCCTCGCCACAGCCGCCGCGGTGCTCGCACGCAATGCAGACGAGCAGGAGCGTGCGAGCGCCGGGACCGACGGCAGCTCATCTCCCGGACTGAGGATGCACGCGAGTCCTTCGGCCCAGAACCCCGAGCCGGGCACAGCTCCCGTCGGCAATCAAGGCGGGCTGCTCAATGGCGCGTTGGTCGGCAAGCTGTCGCTGCAGGAATGGCAACGCGGGATCCTCGACAGCAAGGACCGCGACGAGTTCGAGCCGGCGGCAAAGATCAAGCTGGCCGGTGGTCAGCATGTCATTGGCAAGGATTACACCAATGAGCACGGCAGCTACGTGGTCGGGCTGAAGAGCGAGGGCGACCTCTATGTCGGCACTGACGGCCTCTCCGCCGACGCATCGGTGTTCGCGGGAGTCCGCGGCGAGCTGCACGGGAAACACACTTTGGGCGAGCACGCGGAGCTGCGTGGCAACGTGTCGGCGGAGGCCGGGGTCCTCGCCGACGCTTCCGGCACGCTGGGTGTGGACGGCATCGGTGTGGACGCCAAGGCCTTCGCCGGCGCCAAGGCGGAGGCCTCGGGCGGCGCTGAGATCGCCGGTGTCTATGCGGGCACCAAGGTGGAGGGCTGGGCGGGCGTCGGCGCGGAGGGCAAGGCCGATTTCGGTTGGCAGGACGGCACGTTGAAGGTCGATCTGGCGCTTGGCGCCGGCCTCGGTCTCGGCGGTAAGGTCGGCTTGGACTTCGAGATCGATCCAGCCGAGGTTGCCGACTCGCTGCACAGCGCCGGCCAGAACATCTGGAAGTTCGTGCGAGGGTGAGGTCAGATATGGACACGCACAACACGCAGCTTGAGTTCAGCCTGCCGAGCGATGCGTGGGAGCCCGCGGAGCCGCCCGAGGGGACGCTGTTCCTGATCCAGCGGCGGGGGGACTTCGACCGGTTCCGGCCGAACATCACGGCCAGCATCGCCGAGCTGCGCCCCGAGGCACTGATCACCGACGCGGCCGATGCGCTCGCCAACCGGTTGCGCCGGTTCGACGACGATGTTCGGGTGGTGAACCGCGAGCAGTCCACCGATGATGACCCGACGGTGATCCAGCTCCTGGCGTTCACCGTCGCCATCGACAATGCATCGGTCGAGTTGGCCCAGTTCCAGACCCTGGTCGAGATGCAGGAGATCAATGGCCCCCGCCGTTGGGCTCTGTGTCTGGCCATGACGTCGGAGGCGGACCGCATCATGGGCTACGCCGAGGACTATCAAGCGCTGCTGACCAGCGTGCGTCCCGCGACAGGCTGAGGGCTTGGCTTGACCACCACCAGTTCTCCCGGCGGGGACGCCATGAGTTCCCGCACCCTCGTGGTCGGCGCAGCACTCGTGGCCGACGGCCGGATCCTCGCGGCGCGACGGCGCCGGCCGGCCGGTTTCTGGGAGTTCCCCGGCG
>JAUNRO010000002.1:24547-25488 GCA_030544185.1 Propionibacteriaceae bacterium
GGAACTGGGCCTGGCCGTCGAGATCGGCGCCGAGGTCACCCCGCTCGGTCGTGACACGTGGCCGATCAACGACCAATTGCACCTGCGGGTCTGGTTCGCGCATCCCTTGGGCGTACCCTCGGCAGGACCGGACCACGACCACCTGATCTGGCTGCACCCGGCTGACCTGGGCAGCATCGCCTGGCTGCCCGCCGACGTGCCGGTCGCGGCCCGGATCGCCGATCTGCTGGAGGACCGATGAGTCGAATCCGCACCCACGGCCTCGTCAGCGGCCGCGTCCAGGGCGTCTCCTATCGCTATTCGATGAAGCGCGAGGCCCAGCGCCTCGGCGTGGGCGGCTGGGTCCGCAATCTGCCGGACGGCCGGGTCGAGTTCGAGGCCGAGGGAGCCCCCGATGCGGTCGGGGCGCTCGTGGAGTGGGCCGAGTCCGGCCCGGCGTACGCCCGGGTGGAGCGCGTGGTCACGACTCAACGCCAGGTGCGGGGAGCGACCGACTTCAACACGACGGACTAAAGCCTGAGAACGTCCCTGCATACGAACGGATTTCAAAGGAGAAATATGCGGAAGACAGCTAGTACACTCACGAGGTCATTGTTCGCTTTCGGTGCCACCGTTGGGCTGGTTCTCAGTGGCACACTCCCGTCTAGTGCGGCAGGACCCGACTCCGAGAGCGACCAGGGTACGTTCGAGCCAGGCAGTGGCACTGGGAGGTGGGCGACTCCGCACAAGGCCTGCGTGAGTACCGCGGTGGTCGGCTGGCGCGGCCGCGTGGACGTGGACCTCAGCTGGCAGGTCGACCCCTTTGGCTATGATTACTCGCAGGCACGAGACCTCAGCTGCTCCCCGGCATGAGCCACCAGCACGAACGATTTCGCTATGCCCCGCTGCACGGAGGATCAGGGCATAGCGGAGATCTTGCGAGGTCCCCTTTCGATATCTCC
>JAUNRO010000003.1 GCA_030544185.1 Propionibacteriaceae bacterium
CCTCACGTCAACACCGACACACTGTCACCAACCTCATGGCCGGGTACACCTAGTCCACGCCGGGCCGCCCGATCAAGCCTTTGACTACGGAGAAGACGTCATGTCCCAGAGCAGTTCAGAGATCTCGTCGGTGGCAGTGGTCGGTGCCGGCGCCATGGGCGCCATGTACGCCGCTCACTTCGCCCGCGCCGGCTTCCGCGTTCGTCTGGTCGCCCGGGGCGATCGAGCCCGTCGCCTGGCGTCGGCCGGTCTCACGGTGAATGGCGAGCCGCTGGCGGCGGAGATCGTGGACACCGAGCAGGGTGATCACGAGCCGGCGGATCTCGTGCTCGTCGCGGTCAAACACCAGCAGCTCGGCGAGGCGTTGGAGACCGTCGCGCCGCTGGTGGGCCCGGACACGACGTTCCTGTCGGTGCTCAACGGCTTGGACAGCGAGGCGGCGATCCTTGAGCGCTTCGGCACCCCCGAGCGCGTGCTCCCGTGCATCGCCCTGGCCATGGACGCCGAGCGCGTCGGCAACAACGAGATCCGCTTCCGTCAGGCGGGCCGGCTGACCTTCGGCGATCCGGCAGGCGCGGCGAGCGAAGGCGGGGCGCCGAGCGAACGGGTCCGGCGGGTGCAGCGTGCGCTCGATCGCGCCGGGCTGAAGTGGGAGACCCCGGCGGACATGCAGCGCTCGATGTGGTGGAAGTTCATGGTGAACGTCGGCATAAACCAGGCGACCGCGGTGCTCGACGCGCCCTATGGGGCGTTCCAGCACGACGGCCCCGCCCGCAGCCTCATGTGGGCACTGATTGAGGAGGCCATCGCCGTCGGCCGGGCGGAGGGCGTCGAGCTCGGCGACGACGACCGCGCGATGTGGGACGAGGTCCTCTCCGGTCAGCCGGCCGAGGGCCGGACGTCGATGCACCAGGACGTGCTCGCGGGGCGGGAGACCGAGGTCGATATCTTCGCGGGCCGCGTGGTCGAGCTCGGGGAGAAAACCGGGATTCCCACGCCGCACAACCAGACCCTGTGGTGGATCCTATCGGCGACCAGCAAGCAAAACCGCCCTCTCAGTGGGGGTGACCCCCCACCTCGACACCGTTGAGAGTGCGGTTTTACTCGGCCTGCCGAGTAGCTCCCCGTTCAGGACAAGCGTTCACCCGCGAGCCGGGTGAGCAAGCCCTCGTCGAGGTCGTCCAGCGAGGGGACCACGGCGGCGGCCAGCGCCAGGGCGTCCGCCGCCGGCTCGTGCCACTGATGCGGGACGGCGATGACCGTCATCCCCGCAGCGTGGGCCGACCGCAGGCCGTTGCTGGAGTCCTCGACCGCCGCACATCGCGTGGGGTCGGCGCCGAGCAGTTCGCACACCCGCAAGAAGCCGTCGGGGGCCGGTTTCCCTCGCTCGACCTCCTCGGTGGACACGGTCGCGCCGAACAGATCGGCCAGGCCGAGCTCGTCCAGAACCGCATCGATCAGGCGCCGGGGCGAGGAGGAGGCGAGCCCGATCGGCAGGAGCGCCGCGACTCGGCGCACGGAATCCACCGCACCGGGCAGCGTCGGCAGGTGCTGGTGATAGCGGGCCGCCATCGCGTCTATGACCTCGTCCGCCGCACGCTCGGGCGGGCCGGGAAGGCCGACGGTGTCGACGAGGTAGGCCGACCACTCCGCTGTGCTCATCCCCATCATGGCGTCGGTCGCCTCGTCCGGCCACTCAAGACCCGCCTCGGCAGCGAGCCCGCGGCGCACCTCATCCCACAGCGACTCGGTGTCGGTCAGCGTGCCGTCCATGTCGAACACGAACGCATCGAATGTGGCCATAGTCCCAGCCTTTCACGCGCGCAGGGCGGCGAAAAAACCGGGATTTGAGCCCCTGTAGCCATCTGACCCATCAAACTTGGCTGATGGAAGAAGTTGAACTTGCACCAAGAGACATCGCACCGCTAGCAGAACTGGTCGGCGCCGACCGTTGGGCCCAGGTCCAGACCGGCTGGGACATGGCCCGGGCCAAGCTCAAGGGCCAGACCGCCTGGCACGTCAACGCGACCGCCACAGGAGGGGGCGTCGCCGAGATGCTCCTGGCCCTCCTGCCGCTGTGGCGAACGACCGGGATCGACACCCGATGGTTGGTCCTCCACGGCGAGGGCACGTTCTTCGCCACGACCAAGCGTCTGCACAACCTCATCCACGGCTCGCCCGGTGACGGTGGCGACCTGGGTGAGGCCGAGCGCGAGGACTATGAGCGCATTCTCGCCGGGAACCTCGATCACATGCGCACGCTGGTCAAACCCGGAGACCTCGTCGTGCTGCACGACCCGCAGACCGCCGGCCTCATCGAAGGCGTCAAGGAACTCGGCGCGCACGTGATCTGGCGCAGCCATATCGGCCGCGACGACTCCAACCGCCACACGGAGAAGGGCTGGTCGTTCCTCGCCCCCTATCTCGACCACGCCGATCAGATCATCGTGAGCCGCCTGATGTATGCCCCGCCATCAGTGCCGATGGAGAAGCTGGCAGTGGTCACCCCGTGCATCGACCCCGTCACCGCCAAGAACATGGACATCCCCGCCGATATGGTCGAGAAGGTTCTCGTCCGGGTCGGCCTGCTCGAAGGCGAGCAGGACGGCGCCGTGGAGTTCCCCCGCCGCGACGGCACCTCCGGGACGGTCCGCGCCCACGACAACGCCGTGTCCGAAGGCGGCCCGCTGCCCCGCGGCGCCAAGGCGATCGTGCAGATCAGCCGTTGGGACCGGCTCAAGGACATGGAAGGCGTCATGCGCGGCTTCCTCGACAACGTGACGGATCCGACCGCGCACCTGGTGTTGTGCGGGCCTGCGGTGGAAGGGGTCAGCGACGACCCCGAGGGCGCCGAGGTTCTGGCCGAATGCCGGGCGATCTTCAACAGCCTCGACGGTGAGGCCCAGAAGCGCGTCCACCTGTTCTCGATCCCGATGGATGACACGGACGAAAATGCCTACATCATCAACGCGTTGCAGCGTCATGCCTATGTCGTCGTGCAGAAGAGCCTCTTCGAGGGCTTCGGCCTCACCGTCACCGAGGCCATGTGGAAGGCCCGTCCCGTGATCGCCAGTGCCGTCGGCGGCATTCAGGACCAGATCGCCCATGGCATCGACGGTTGGCTCCTGCCCGATCCGACCGACCTCCCGTCGCTCGGGGCGGAGATCAATGCCCTGCTCGAGAACGAGGACATGGCCCATCGCCTCGGCCTTGCCGCACGCGAGAAGGTCCTTCGTCGATTCCTCGGCGACGGAAGCATGTTCGCCTATGCCCACATCATGAACAACATGCTGCGGGGCTGAATAGCGGCCATAGCGCCAGCATCCTCCGCCCGTGAGCCAATGCCGCCCGGGCGGAGGACGCAGGTGCGCGCCTACTATGGGCGCAGACGCTGAGGGGGTGGTCACGTGGCTGCATTGGTGACATCGCTCTGGACGAGTGGGCTCGGCGTGGGTGGGAGGCTGGGCCCTTGGGTTAGCAGTGGTGGGCCAGATAACTCCACTGGCGATACCCGTGAGTTATTAGTTGCCTACAGCGGCCATTTGGATGTTAGGACTTGGATTCGACCTGGACTCGAGAGCTTTGAGAGTGTTCTTGATTCCGTTGATCCTCGAGACTTACCGATCAGTGAGGGCCTGTGCCGGGATCTCGAAGCACAGCAAGACGAATTCGGGCCACGCTGGGATCTGCCCTGGCCCGCCCCAACCCTGGCTCAGCGTCGGCGTGGATGGCTCTTGGCTCGTCGCCTCGCTGAAGAGCTGTGGGACTTGGAGGTGTACTGGCGTGACGCCGGGGCGCGCGGAAAGTACCTGCCCGTCTTTGAGTCCCCTGCACCTCGCTGAAGACCGATCAGCCAGTGATGGGGTGGCCCGTTTCCGCGAAGCGCGTCCTCTGACTAGGCCGTATGACTTGGAGCGAATGACGGGAATCGAACCCGCATTCTCAGCTTGGGAAGCTGATGTTCTGCCATTGAACTACATTCGCGCGTGGTGCCCGGCCATCATAGCTGACCCCGCGAGGCGGTGCGACCCGGTTGTGGCCGGGCTACGCTGCGGCCATGGCGAAGCACAGGGACTACCCCGGCGACTTCACGCGGATGCCGCGGATTGAGTACGCCCCGCATCCCGGGCATCTCGGCGATCCGGGGGAGATCGTCTGGGCGTGGGTGCCCTATGAGGAGGACCACCGCCAGGGCAAGGTCCGCCCGGTGCTGATCATCGGCCGCGACGGCGACTGGCTGCTCGGCGCGCCGCTCACCTCGAAGGACCACGACCTCGACCAGCAGCAGGAGGCCAAGGCCGGCCGTTTCTGGGTCGAGATCGGGCGCGGCGACTGGGATCCGCGAGGCCGGATCAGCGAGGCCCGCGTCAACCGGATCGTGCGGATCGATCCCGACTCCGTGGAGGAAGGCGGCGTACGCCTCGACGAAAAGCGCTTCAGCCGCGTGACGAAGGCGATCCGCCAGCACCACTGAACGCGAAACCACGCCAAACAAAGAAACCTTGGAGCGGGCGGTGGGAATCGAACCGACGTTTCCACCCAGGAAGGGTGGCGTTCTGCCACTGAACTACGCCCGCAGAAGTCCCTACATTAGGCCGTCCCAACGCCGGCAGCCACGGGCGTGCCGTCAGGAAGCACCCCTCCCGAACTACGGTGAGCCCATGCTCACCCCTGAGGTTGCCCGGCAAATCCACTCAGTATCCGGAGAGTTCACCACCCCAGAACCAGTCCAAGACGCCCTGCTGGCGGTCGCCGCGGCGCTCGAGGGCGGGCCCGATCAGGCGTACGGCACTCCCCTGCGCGTGCGCTGGTGGCGCGACAAGGACGTCGTCGACGTCCGGATCGCCACGACCGAGCGCCACGGTCAGTTGCTCTGGCGCGTCACCGCCTCGATCGCCGACGCCGCCCAGACGGACAGTGACGAGCACCTCGCGATGGACTACCAGTTCAGCGACGACGGCTACTGGGACCCGCCGCACCTGTGGAACCTCCGCCTCAGCGAGCGCTGGATCACCGGGCTGCTCCCGCAGGCGGGGTGGTGGGACCACTTCGTGGACGGCTTCGGCGCCATCTGGGCGCATTTCCCGGCCGAGCTGGCCGCACTCCCGCCGGCGTGGTTCGACCAGCCGATCGTCCACCGCGTCGACTTCGCCGGTGACCTGACGATCCGCTCCGAGCGGTCCGGGCTGACGGTCGCGATCCCCGACGTCGAGATGAAGCACATCACCCCCGGGACCTACCGCTTCGACCCGGTCGCCGCCCTGCGCGCGGGCAACCTCACCGCCCGGACGATCGCGAGCATGTTCAGCCCTACGTTCCCGCTGCAGGACATCGCGCTCGTCACGATCCCGAACGCCAAGACGCTCCAGGACCTTTTCCCCCGGTCGCTGAGCAACGCCACCAGCAAGTCCTACGAGTCGAAGACCGCCGAGCTCGCCGCGCTGGCCAACCGCTGAGGCAGCCCGGGGCCGTCAGCGGGGTGGACCCGGACCGCTCCCCGACGCCGCGGACCATTCGCTACAGGTCAGCCTGCGGCCCGGTTAGGGTTGATCCATGAGCCCCATCGAACCCAGCGACGTCGGCCCCAAATATGGCGGTGATATCCGTGTCAGCGATGCGGACCGCGATCAGGTGATGACCGTGCTCTCCTCGGCCTATGCCGAGGGCCGCCTCACCGCCGACGAGCACGACGAGCGCCTCGCCGCCGCGTCCTCGGCGCGCACGTTCGACGACCTCATCCCGCTCACCCGCGACCTGGTTCCCCTGCACGCCCCGATCCAGACCAACGTCCCGGCCCGACAGCCCGACCCTGGCGTCCCCATTCCCAGGATCGACCGCCACAGCACCGGCGACTCCGAGAATCTGGTCGCGATCTTCGGCGGATCCACCCGCAAGGGGGTCTGGCGAGCCCGCCGCAACATCAACTCGTTCGCCCTGTTCGGCGGCAGCGACCTGGACTTCACCGAGGCGATCTTCGAAAACGACGTGATCGAGATCAAGGGCTTCTGGATGTTCGGCGGCCTGGACGTCAAGATCCCCGAGGGGGTCGAGGTCGAGGACCATGTCGTCGGCGTCTTCGGGGGCTCCGACGTCAAGAACACCCGCCCCGTCCCGGGCGGGCCCAAGATCATCCTCAAAGGCCTCGCCCTCTTCGGCGGTTGCAGCGTGAAAGGCCCGAAGGTCAGGAAGAAGTGACCACCTCCGACGATCTCTTCGCCCCACCCACCGAGCACTGGCAGCGGCTCCATCCGCGCTATCGCACGCTCCGCCGCGCCGGCGTACTCATCGGCTGGCCCTGGCTGTTCATCGCCCCCGTGGTTTTCGGCTGGTGGTTCGTGGGCCGCTGGCTCGGCATTGTGCTCATCGTCCTTGCCGTCGCGTGGATCGCCTGGCGGTGGTGGCGGATGGCGCCGCTGGTGCGATCGTGGGGGTATGCAGAGTTGGCCGACGATCTCTATGTCACGCGCGGGCTCTGGTTCAAGCGGTTGACTGCGGTGCCCTATGGCCGGATGCAAGTCGTGGAGGTCGAGGCCGGGCCGATCGAGCGGGCGCTGGGCCTCGCGACCGTGAAGCTGGTCACCGCCTCGGCATCGACCGACGCCACGATCCCCGGCCTGCCGCCCCAGGAGGCCGCCCGCCTGCGCGACCGGCTCACCGAGTTGGGCGAGACGCGGACGTCCGGGCTATGACCACCCACCCGCGCCCCCCGGACGGGCCCACCGAGTCCCCCGAGCCCACCGACCCCCCCCCGTCCACCGCGCCCACCCCCCACCACCGAGTCCACCGACAACGTCCTGGTCGCCGCCAGCGCCGAGGGACCCGCGGTCAAGCAGACCGAGCGTCCCCACCCGCTGACCCCGCTGGTCCGGGGCTGGGTGCTGCTCGTGGCGGGCGTCGTGGCCTTCGGCCAGGATCTGCTGCCGGGCCGAAGACCCGAGGGCGCACCGCCGGTCCCGTGGTGGTGGGTCCTGGTCCTGATCGGTGGCGTCGCGCTCCTCGTCGGGCTGTCCTCGATCCTCACCTGGTGGTTCACGCGCTTCGTGATCGACGACGAGGAACTGCGGGTCGAGACTGGCTTCGTCAATCGCGTGTCCAAACGCATCGGGTTCTCCCGCATTCAATCGGTCGACGTGATCCAGCCGCTGACCGCACGCATCTTCGGCCTGTGCGAGCTCCGCATCGAGGCCGGCGGCGGCGATTCCGGCATCAACCTGCGCTATCTCACGCGAGACAAGGCCTATCGCATCCGCGATTATCTGCTCAGTCGCGCGCACGGCCACACCACGACGGTGGCGGAGTCGCGGGCGCGCCCAAAGGCCTCGGCCTTCGCCGATCTCTCCACCGCGGACCGCGTGCTGGTCCGGATCTCACCGCAACAGCTGATCATCGGGCTGCTGACGTCGCTGGAGTTCATCATCTCGGTCCTGGTGCTCATCGTCGCGATCGTCGTGGTCTGGCGCCTCGGCGCGGGGATGGCGGCTCTGGCCGGGATAGTCCCGTTCGCGATGGGCGTGGTCGGGCTGGTCTCGCGCCGCGTGCTCTCCCAGTTCAATTACACGCTGGCGGAGACGGGCGGCGTACGCCCCGGGGAGCCCACGGGGTTGCGCATCACGCGTGGGCTCACGAACCTGACCAGCCAGTCGGTGCCACTCGACCGGATCCAGGGGGTCCGGATCCGGCAGTCCTGGCTGTGGCGCAGGCTCAGATTTCACCGGGTCGACATCGAGGTCCTCGGCTATGGCCATTCGGGCGAGGACAACCAGCGGCACAGTTCGTCGATGCTCTTCCCCGTCGCCACGACCGAACAGGTCCGGATCGCGATGGCCTATCTGCTGCCGGACGCCGGCGACGAACACATTCCGCTGGCGCCGGTGGACCGGAACGCGGTCTGGCTCCGGCCGCTGTCCGCCCGGACCATGCGCTGGGGCGCCAACGAGCGAGTGATCGTCAGCGAGGGCGGGGTGCTCGTCTTCGTCCGCGACACCGTCCCCCACGCCAAGACCCAATCGGTCCGCATCAGCCAGGGCCCGATCCAGCGCCGGCTCGGCATCGCGACGATCCACGTCGACACGACCCCCGGACCCGTCGACTTCGCGATCCCGCACGTCTCCGCCCAGACCGCGCGGACGGTCTTCGAAGCCCAGCTGCCCGCCGCGGCCTATTCCCGGCAGCAGGGCCTGACCGGCACTCCGCAAGCACTGCAGTTCGGGCCACCGGGGCCACAGGAGCGCCAGGAGGGCTAGGCTCCGTCCATGAGCGAACGACCGGTTCTTGGCATCGATATCGGCGGCTCCGGGATCAAGGGCGCCCCCGTGGACCTCGCTGTGGGCGACTGGGCCACGGAGCGGCTCAAGATCGAGACGCCATCCAATTCAACCCCCGACAACGTGGCCGTGGTGGTCAAGCAGATCGTCGACCATTTCGCCGACCTGATCGGCGACGGGCCGATCGGCGTGACCGTCCCCGCGGTGGTCATGCACGGCGTCAGCAAGTCCGCGGCCAACATCGACAAATCCTGGATCGATTTCCCGATCGAGCAACTCTTCGCCGACACGCTCGGCCGCCCCGTGACCGTCGTCAACGACGCCGACGCAGCGGGGGTGTGCGAGGTGAAATACGGCTCGGCGAAAGACCAGCCCGGGCTGGTGCTGATGACCACGCTCGGCACCGGGATCGGCAGCGCCCTGGTCCACAACGGCGTCCTCATCCCGAACTCCGAACTCGGTCACATCGAGATCGACGGCCACGACGCCGAGACGCAGGCGAGCTCGGGCGTGAAGACCCAGCTGAACCTGTCGTGGGAGGAGTGGATCCCGCGGATCGAGCGCTACTACCAGACGATCGAGGCCCTGCTGTGGCCCGACCTCATCGTCGTCGGCGGCGGCATCTCCCGCGAGCACGAGCGGTTCCTGCCCCAGCTGCGGTTGAACACCCCGATCGTGCCGGCGACGTTCTTCAACCGCTCCGGCATCATTGGCGCCGCCCGCCTGGCCCATGACCGGCAGGTTCACCCCGATCCGCTGGACTCGACGACCGAGCCGGGCCAGTCCGGCGAGCCCGCCGGCCAGCCCATGGCCTCGGGTCCCGCCACCACCGGCCGGTCCTGAGCGACCGTCGATCCTGAGTCAAACCGGCCCCCGGCCGGACGACACTGAGCATGACCCAAGGAGGACTATCCATGACCAACCTTGCCCCGACCCTGCCGCTGCGGTCCGGCGGCGCCATGCCGCAGGTGGCGCTGGGCACGTGGCCGATGGTGGGCGGCGAATGCGAGCGCGCGGTGCGCAGCGCGTTCGAGGTCGGCTACCGTCACGTGGACACGGCGGAGAACTATGAGAACGAGGAGCCGGTCGGGCGGGCCGTCCGCGAGTCCGGGCTGGACCGCAGCGAGCTCTTCGTCACCACCAAGTTCAACCGCCAGTGGCACGGCGACGCTGCAGGCGGGCTGAAGGGCAACCTCGAGCGACTCGGGCTCGACTATGTCGACCTGGCGCTCATCCACTGGCCGAACCCCGACCAGGACCTCTATGTGAAGGCCTGGGAGGACCTGATCGAGCTGCAACGGCGGGGGCTGGCGAAGGCGGTCGGCACCTCGAACTTCAAGGCGACCCACATCGACCGGCTCATCGCCGAGACGGGGGTCGTGCCGGAGGTCAACCAGATCGAGATGCACCCCTATTATGACCGGGCGACCGAACGCGCCTATCACGCGGAGAAGGGCATCATCACCGAGGCCTGGAGTCCGCTGGGGCGCGACAACGGCCTGCGCGAGGAGCCCGTGGTCAACGAGATCGCGGCGCAGCACAGCCGGACGCCCGGCCAGGTGCTGCTGCGGTGGGGCATCGATCTCGGCGCCGCGACCGCCCCCAAGTCGGCCAGCCCGCAGCGCCAGGCGGAGAACCTGAACATCTTCGGATTCCAGCTCTCCGCCGAGGAGATCGAGGCCCTCGCCGCCCTGCAGGCGGGTCCGAAGGCCGATCCGATGATGGATTCCGACACCTTCGGTCACTGACCGACCAGCGATCGAGACCGCCATGGCCACTCCCTTCTCGCCCGGCCCGCCCGGTCCCGCGCCGGCAGCGAAGCGGAGCCCGGCCGTGGCGGTCTCTGTCGCAGTGGCAGCCCTTGCCCTGCTGGCAACCGTCGGCATCGCAGTGTGGAATTTCGCACTCTCTCCCGTGACCACCACCGTCACCGACGTCACCCCCACCCCGACGGCCGAGGTCACCCCCGAGCCCACCGAGGCACCCCCGAGCGAGACCACGCCCCCACCGCCACCGACCACCTCGCCACCGCCGACCACACCCCCACCACCCACCCTCCCCGAAGGCGTCAGCCCGTGCCCCGCGGTCTATGGCCCGGTCGGCGGCTTCACCATCTCCGCCGCCGGCAACGACGTGACCAGTTGCCCGTTCGCAGAGGAGGTCCGCCGGTCCTATGGGGCAAACCCCACGCGCAATGCCCCGGTGGTCATCCCGGCGTTCTCCCCCGTCACCGGGGTGACTTATGAGATGCGCTGCACCGGCGACGGGCTCGTCACCTGCACCGGCGGCAACAACGCCGTCGTCCATCTGATCTGATTCCTCGGGGGGCGTCCATGCGGGCGATTGTGAGTGCCGGAGCGATCCTGGTGCTGCTGAGTGGCTGCTCGCTGCTCGGCCCCACACCCGTTCCTGCGCCGGCGCCGACCCCACCCGCGCCGCCGCCCGGGGCGACGGCCGCCCCGACCACACCCTCGCCAGCGGCGACCGCTCCCAGCGCGGCCCCACTGACCAGCCCGGAGGCGCCCACTCCCGAGGTTCCCGAGAGCGATCTGCGGAGTTCCTTCACCGGGTTCGCGGCCGGCGAGCGCGGTGAGCTCTCGATCGCCCTCGCAGCTGTCGGCGGATCCGGGACGCCGACAGTGCTCGGTGACCTCGATGCGCCCGTGGCCTGGTCGACCGCCAAGGTGCCGCTCGCGATCGCGGTGGAGCGTACGCCCGGGGCTGAGGCCCTGCGCCCGACCATGCGACGCGCGATCACAGCCTCCGACAACGAGGCAGCGATCCAGCTGTGGCAGTCCCTGGGGCAGCCGGCCACCGCGGCCGCCGCCACCGACGGGGTGCTCCGGGACTTCGGCGACCCGACCACACGCACCCAGTCCCAGCAGGTGCGCCCGCCCTATACGGCGTTCGGCCAGACCCGGTGGACACTGGCCGACCAGGCGAGGTTCGCCGCCCAGCTGCCCTGCCGGGCGGAGGCCGGCAACGTCTATGCCGCGATGGGCCAGATCATCCCCGGCCAGAGCTGGGGCCTCGGCCAGCTCCCGAGTGCCCACTACAAGGGCGGCTGGGGGCCTTCGGCCACGGGCCATCTCGTCCGCCAGTTCGGGGTGATCGACGTCCCGGGCGGTCAGGTTGCCGTCGCGATGGCCGTGACGGCGCCAGGTTTCGACCAGGGCACCGCCACGCTCTCGCGCGCCGCGCAGTGGCTGGGCGAACACGTCGACGCCCTGCCCGCGGGCTCGTGCTGAGCTCAGCGCAGGAAGTGCGAGTGATAGGTGAACCGGTGCGGACCCACGTGCACGACCGCACCGGGTGCGAGCGGGGTCGGCTGCCGCGGCGGCAGCTGGAACGGCCGCTGCCCGGGCTGCTGCACCCAGGTCCCGATGCCTGAGTCCAGGTCCACGACCACCACATCCCAGTCGACGAGCCGGATCGCGGCGTGGGCGCGGCTGATCGCCCGGTCGGCCGACAGGACGATCTCACGCATCCGGCGGCCGTCGACCTCCGGCCACACGTGCGGCTGGCGACCGAGGACATAGTCCGAATCGAGGGTGAACGTGGCCTGACCGTCGACCACCAGGACCCCGAGCGCGGGCCGCGGCTCGCGCACCATGATGTGGGAGACCTGGATCATGCCGAGCCCGCACCACGCGCAATTGGCGGCGTGCGGGTGGTTGAAGTGACCGTTCGCACAGCGCAGGCCGGCCACCTCCACGGGCGCCGCGCCCTCGTCCTTGTCCGGCTCGTCACCGGCGAGCGGCAGCGGGGCGATGCCTGCCACCGGTTCGTTGGTGAGCAGTGAGATCGCCTCGAAGGCGGGCACGCCGTCGGCGCCGGTCGGGCTCGCCGCTGCCGAGTCCGCTCCAGCGGACGCCCCCGGCCCCGTGGCCGCTCGCGGACCCGCGACGTGCGCGAGGACCGGTGGTGATCCAGCGTCCGGACCGTGGGCGGTCGCGGGCGGGCGCACGGGCATCTGCGGGTGCACGCTCGGGTCCCACACGACCGCGACCCCGCCGGACGGCACCGCGCCCGCAATGAGGTGGCTCCAGGTGTCGGCGACCCCGACATCACCCAGCCGCACGGCATAGCGAGGCAGCGGGAACGTCCAGGTGGCGGTCTTCCCGGGCTGGGCCGCCACCTGCCGCCGGTCGTCGGGCCCGTCGATGGTCACGACCGCCTCGCCGCAGACCCAGGCCCGGCCGAACTCCTCACCGAGCGAGACGACCGCGAGCGCCAGCCCTGGCGTACTTCGTGCCAATGTCTCCAGCTGCTCCTCCGGCAGCCCGGGCGCCGTCCCGGCCGCGAGCACGAGCGCCCGCACCAGCAGCGCCGGCTCCACGGCGGGCGGCGGGACGAACCAGGCGATCAGCCCCTCGGCCCGGACGGCGACCCCGAGGCCGGCCCCAATACGCACAGCGGGCGTGCTCATCGCAACCACTCCTCGAGCTCAGCCGCGAACTCCGCCGCGGTCCGGTGGCGATCGCTGCGATCCTTCGCCAGGCCCTTCCGCGCGATCGCCGCCAGCCGGGGATCGGCGATGGTCACGATCGGTGCTGCGTGCAACAGGTGCTCCAGGGCGTGGATGAGGCTCGTCGTGGGGAGATCGGGGAACGGGTCGACCCCCGTCAGCGCGGCCTGCAGGCTCGCGGCCAGCCCCCAGATGTCCGAGGCCCGGCCGGCGGGAAGACCGCGGGCGACGCCGGGTTCCATGTAGGCGAGGGTGCCGATCGGGCCGAGTCCGGTGACCGTCTGGCCCGGGGTCAGGCGCTGGGCGAGCCCGAGGTCGCCGAGGACGGCCGCTGGCTCCTCGCCCGAGGTCAGCAGGATGTTGTCCGGTTTGATGTCGCGATGGGCCACGCCGAGCTCGTGCAGGGCATGCGCCCCTTGGGCGGCATCCGCAATGGCCTCGACCACCGACGCGACATCCATTCCGCGCGCCATGGCGAGCGAGCCGCGGGGGTGATATTCGGCGGCATAGAACAGCTGGCCATCCTCGTGGCCGGCGTCGAGCAGCCGGACGAGATAGGGCGAGTTGGCGGAGGCGAAGAGCTTGAGCTCGTTGACCATCCGCCGGAACGCGTCCCCGCTCGCCTCGGCGGCCAGGACCTTCACCGCGCACAGCTCATCGGCCAGGCCCAGCCGGGCGGGGGTCCGGGCCAGCCAATAGGTGCCGTAGTTCCCGGTGCCGAGCTCACGCACGAACTCATAATCAGCGATCCGCTTCACGTGGCCCATCCTTCCCCGCTCGGGCGTGCCTCAGGGCCGCTTCCGGCGAGTCCGTTCGGCATATTTGTCCACCGCGTCCACGGCGTCGCGGCCCAGGGAAGCTCGGCCGTCGACAACGGTGCCGGCGATCAAGTGCCGATAGCGATCCCCCAGCCACAGGGCGCCGAGCAGCACGAGTGTGGAGGCGAGCGCGAAGGTGATCAACGCGGGATCATGGTGCAGCTGCGGCAGGAAGAGGACGGTTGTGATCACCTCGAGCAGTGCCAGCACGGCGACGAACGCGACCAGCGTGCGGGTGGACACCGCCGCCGCGAAGGCCGCTCCGAGCGGCGCGGCCCAACAGGCGGCGATGATCCCGGCCAGCCAGAGCCCGAGCAGATCGTTGCGTCCGGCATCCAGCGGCGCCGCCAGCACTTGGCCGCCCAGGGCCACGACCCGCTCACCCTGGACGCCCACGTCGAGCATCCCGTGGATCACCCCGAGATAGAGCAGACCGGCCGTCGAGATCGTGGCCATGATGATGACGGAGGTGGGCACGCCGACGCGCGGCTCCAGGCCGAGCAGCACCGCTGCGACGAGGAAGAAGAACACATCCGCACCGGAGCCGAGCTGGGACGAGGCCACGCCACCGATGAACGTGGCGGCGATGATCAGCGCACCCTGGCGTGGACCCGCGGGGCGGATCCTGCTGCGTACCTCCCGCACCGGCACCCGCGAACCCAGCCAGACGATGGTCGCGGTCGTCATCACCAGCAGCGTGAACCCGACCTTGAGATAGGCACCGGGCAGAATCGAGGGCCAGAACGGACGGGTCGTGTCGCTGAGCGTGTGCAGCCCGAGGAAGAACCCGACCAGCGCGGCCGGGATGCCGAGCTTCAGCGCGAACCGGTCCACCGGCACCCGGCGGATGATGAGCACCAGGGTCGCCGCACCCATGCCGACCGTCTGGATGCACAGCGAGAACGCGCGGGCCACCTCCGAGGAGATCCCGAGCGCCTTGGTGAACACCGGGAACGCCACAGCGCCACCGCCCTGGGGGGTGGACCCGGCCACGAACGACCCGAACACCATCGTCAGCGTGGCCACCCAGTTGTCCAGCACCCGCGGCCAGAGTCCGAAGGCGGTCAGGCAGACCAGCCACACCACGGTGATCGTGCCCGGCACGAGGAAGCCGAGCCGTTTGCGACGGCGGACGCCGGCATCCCGCCGCCGCGACGCCTCGTCGACGAACGAGAGGTCCATCTAGACCAACCTCCCGCCGCGGTAGCGCCAGCGGGGCGCGAGCACACGCATGGGGCCGTTGGCGAAGATCCACATGAGCAGCCAGGTGGTGACGAAGTGGATCCAGCCGAGCGCCCCGAGCGGGCGGTCCAGCAGGACCGTGACCAGCCACAGGACCAGGCCCTCGTTGACGATCGTCACGAGCCCGAACAGCGCCGGCCAGTCCTTCTCCCAGCGGAACTGTTGCAGCCCGTGATAGACCCCCTCCCAGATCGTGCCGAGCAGGCCGACCAGGCCGAGGACGAGGAGGCCGCCGGCCAGAAGGGTGGAGTACGCCGCGCCGGTCAGCAGCCCGAACAGCATCAGCACCAGCGTCCAGGGAAGGCCGACGATCACCAGCAGGGCCCAGCGGGTCTGGATCCGGCCCATCAGTGTCGGGGTCACGGCGCGACTCCCTTCATCCAGCGCCACCACTGGGCGATCGAGCGGCCCGGCCCGAACCGTGGCGCGAAGCCCTGGCGGACGAGGTCGTCGGAGATCTGCTGGGCGACGTATTGCAGCCCCAGGAACGAGTCCACGGGGGCATAGGGCCCACCGAGGGTGATGGAACCGGAGGCGTATATCTTCCCGGGGTCGGCGCGGGTGCCGGTGATCTCGAAGTGGTTCGACACATCGAGGCGGCCCATCGGGTTGCGGCCCGCGCCCGCGTGGTCGAGCAGGTCGGCGAGCAACTGGGACTGGGTCAGATCGCCCACCAGCCCGGTCGCGTCGATGATGTAGTCCGTCTCCAGCGGCACGATGGCCCCATCGGGGGTGCGGATCGTGGTGCGGATGCCGGCCGGCCCACGATCGACCGACTGCACCGTGCCGACTGCCGCGCGATAGACCCCCGAGTCCCGGGCGCGGTCGAGCTGGGTGTCCCACTCCTTGCGGTGCGGGGTATTGGTGCCGCCCATCGACTTGATGAAGTCCGCGCGCTCGGCACCGGTGAGCCGCTCCAGGTGGAATTTGAGCTGGCCACCCCAGGCGCCCTTCGCATAGTTGAACCCCTGGTATTGGAACCCGTTGCTCGCATCGCGCCGGAACGTCGCCGGCCCGGACGGGCGGTCACGCCAGGTCCGGAACAGGTGCAGGATCTCCACGCGCGCGCCGTGGCGCTCCACTTCGTCGAGGAGCCGCTGGAGAATGCGGGAACCGACGATGCCGGAGCCACGGACGAGCACGCGCCCACCCCGGCCGCGGAGCTGCTCATAGACGTGCTCGTGCGGCTCATAGGCGTTGACCACATGGCTGAAGTCGCTGGTGCGCTGGCGATAGTCCTGAAGGTCCGGGGTGAAGTTCACCCCCGGATAGCCCACGGCCAGGTGCACCCACCGGCAGCGGTAGGCCACGCGCCGGGTCGCGCCCCAGCCGGCCGGGGGCGTGACGAGGACGACATAACCCCCCGCGGCATGCCGCCGCACCATCCGCGCCCGCCCGGGTTGCAGCATCCCGGCCCAGCCGATCCGGTCGGCCTCTTTGGCAGTGGCGCGATAGACCTGCCCGGCGCGCGGGGTAAACCAGTCGCTGAGGATCGGCTCGCTCGCCACCTGGAGAATGGGCTTGAGCGAGCGGTCCTGCCAGGCCTCGGTGAACGCATAGCTCGGATAGCCCCACAGATTGTCGGGGCAGGACGCCGAGTCGGACCGGATGCGCTCGTGGTCGGGGATCTGGGACACGCTCGCGAGGTGGCGATAGGTGTCCCAGGCGTTCGGGCGCGGGGTGATGACGCGGAGTTGCTCCGGGGGTACGCCATAGATGCGCAGGCGGTCGACGAGCGTGAACGACCCGAAGCCGCCCCCGACGGACACCAGTGGGACCTGGGCGAGCGGGATCCCTGCCTCGGCGAGCAGGTCATCGGTCCAGGTGGAGGTGGAACGCAAGCGGTCGGTGAGATCACCGGGGACTGGACTGGTCACGGCCCGAGCAGAACGTTCACCAAAGGGACGGCCGCGAGGCGCTGGGAACGGTCCCACAGCATCCAGGCGATGAGGATCACGCACACCACGACGATGGCCCAGCACGCGATGATCACCGGCAGGCCGCGACTCGTCGTCTCCGCCTCCGGCTGCAGTTCGAGATGACGCTGGCCGTGCCCGCCCGGGGCAAGCCCCACGACCGTGGGCGCCGAGCCCGCGCCGGGCCAGTTCGGCGTCGCCTGCTGATGGGGTACGCCCGGGACGGCCTCCATGCGGGTGTGCGCGGAGGGTGCGGACGACGGGTGGACCGGGGAGCCCACCGGTGAACCCATCGGCACTCCCGCGGGGGAGCCCATCGGCGACCCGCCGAAGTCGAAGCCCGGGGGCATGCCCGGCGTGCCCATCCCCTGGGGCACCACCGTCGCATCGGGCTCACCGGGGGTGCGCTGCACGCGATATTCGCCCAGTGGCAGGCCGAGCTGGCGGCGGGCGTTCATCAGGGCCCGGGCGAACGCGTCACAGGTCTGGGGCCGGGTCTCGGGGCGCTTCGCGAGCGAGGCCGCCACCAGGTCGGCGATCGGCGCGGGGACGCCCCACTGGGACAGGTGCGGAGCCGGCTCATTGGTGATGCGTTGGATGAGGGTGAGAATCGAGGTGTCGGTCTCACGAACGAACGGGGCCTGGCCGGTGATCATGGCGAACAGGGTCGACGCCAGCGAATAGACGTCGCTCGGCGGCGTGGGCTTGTCGCCGGTCACGAGCTCGGGGGCGATGTGGGCCGGTGAGCCCGCCATCATCCCGGTCTCGGTCATGGAGGCCTCGGTGCCGATGTGGGCGATGCCGAAGTCGGCGAGCTTGGGCGTGCCATAGGAATCGATCAACAGGTTGGCGGGCTTGATGTCGCGGTGAAGAATCCCGGCGGCGTGGGCGGTCTGGAGGGCACCGGCGATCTGGACAATGATCTCGCTCGCCTCCTGCCAGCTCAGCCGTTGGCCCTGCTTCAGCCGGTCGCCGACCGAGCCGGCGGCGCACAGCTCCATGATCAGATAGGGCGCACCCTCGGTGGTGATGCCCTGGGTGTGGACGTCGACAACGTTCGGGTGACCGCTGAGCCGGCCGATCGCGCGCGCCTCGCGAGTGAACCGCTGGCGCGCCTCGGCATCCAGGTCGATCTTGGTGAGCACCTTGACGGCGACGTCGCGGTTTAGGTCGTCCTGATGGGCGCGATAGACCTTGCCGAAGCCGCCCTGCCCGATCAGCTCGGCGTTCGCGACACCGGGCACCCCGATTTGCACACTCATGCGCCCTATTGTCACGCCTTTCGGCTCATCCGGAAGCCCCGGTGCGGTGAATCAATTGGGCGTTGGCAACCGATTTCGGCTGACCAGTCAGTCAGCCGGACCCGGAGAACTGAACCTGGCTAGAGCACCGTGGCCAGCGCGACGAGCTCCCGGTCGCTGTTCGGCGGGCCGATCAGGCAGGCGCCGGCCGGCATGGCGTCCGCGGTGCGCAGCGGCACGGAGACCGCTGGCAGCCCCGCGAGGGAGGCGATCGCGGTCAGGTTCAGTGTCGCGAGGCGGGCGGCGGCGTACGCCCCAGGGGTCGCGCGGCGCGGGGGCACGCTGGCGGCGGAGGGGACCACGAGCACATCGTCGCCGATGAGGGCGGTGATCGCGGTCCGGGCGTTATCGGCCTCGGCGCACGCCTCGGCGTACTGTTGCGGGGTGATGCCGGCCGCGGTGCGGAACCGGCCGGCGATCTCCGCGCCGAGCGCGTCGGGATGGGCGAGCAGCCAGTCCCCGTGCTGCTGCCAGGCCTCGAAGCCCTGGACGACCGTCATCACCTTGCGCCAGTGGTCCAATGGCAGGTCGTGGTCGATCTCGCGGCGGGGCAGGCCCAGCATCCGATCGTCGACGAAGCCCCAGAGGGCGTCGGTGATCTCGTCGTCCGCGGCGGCGAGCAGGCCAGCGGCCACGGCGACCCGGTTGAGCTGGGCCCCTCGCTGCGGAGGCATCAGGGCATTGGTGACCCGGGCCAGGGTGAGTGCATCGCGGGTGATCCAACCGATCGCGTCCAGGCTCGGGGCGAGGGCGAACATACCGGCTCGGCTCAGGACGCCGTGGGTCGTCCGCAGTCCGTAGAGGCCCTGGTAGGCCGCGGGCACCCGCACCGAGCCGGCGGTGTCGCTGCCGAGACCGATATCCGCCTCGCCCAGGGCCACCGCTGCGGCCGTGCCGGAACTCGACCCGCCGCTCACCCGGTCGGGGGCCGCGGGGTTCGGTGGGGTGCCATAGTGCGGGTTGACGCCGGTGAGGGCATAGATGAACTCGTCGCACTGGGTGATGCCCACCGGCTCGGCGCCCGCGCTCAACAGCGCGGTGACGGCGGCCGCCGAGACGGCCGCGGGCTCGGCCTGCGCCAACCAGGCGGGCACCCCGGCACCGCACCGGTGGCCGGCGACGGCGTACACATCCTTGATCGCGAACCGCAGCCCCACCAGCGGGCCCACCTGCGGAGCCGGCAGCGGGCCCTCGGTCAGGCGCCAGACGGCCGGATCAAGTGGCATCGCCCCATAGTGCCGCAGGGATCACTGCCACGTCACCGCAGGGGTCCGCTCCGTCAGGTTCACGCAGCCGGTGAAATCCTTCTTGTCCGCGGGGATCTTCTGGAAGCCGCTGGCGCTGCGGTATTCGTAGGCCACCTCGGCGCTGAATGTCCCGCAGACGTTGGTGAAGTCCTGGTCAGGCTTGATGTCGGCCTTCTGCGCGACCTCGAAACGGCTGCCACCACCGGCCAGCGACCAGGTGCCATAGGAGCCCGTGCGGTTGGTGGGGGCCGGGACGCTGAACGGGCAGCCCGCGGGGGCGGTGTCGGAGCCGGTCATGCACCGGCTGAAGGCGGAACCCAGCGCCGAGCGCACCCGCTCGTCGCCGCCCTTGCTCAGCTTGACCTTCATCGTGACGGTCTTGCTCTCCCCCGGCTTGAGCGTGACGTAGCGATCCCCGTCGTAGTCCCACAGATAGGTCGACAGTCCGGAGTCGTGGGACTGCTGCAGCTCATAGGTGCCCGGATAGACGATCATCGCCTCGCCGTCCTTGGCCGCCATGGAATAGCCGATCGAGAAGCCGGCGCCGTCGCGGTCGCTGTCGACGGTGAGCTTGCTGAAGCCGTCGACGACCTTCCACGTCCCGTCGACCTTGCGCATCTCGAGGTCCACTGTCTCCTCGCGGCCGGCCACGGTATAGGTCACGGTCGCGATGTTGCCGCTCGTGCGCACGCTCTTCACCGCATAGTCCTGATGCCGCGCCGCCTTGCGTGCCTCCTCGAGCTGGGCCGCATCGGGCACGTTCACCACGTGATCGGCGAGTTCATCGGAATAGGTCTTGCCGACCGCCTCGAAATAGCGATGGACGCCGTCCTCCATGCTGTCGCGGCCCGAGGCGATCGAGCCGACGATCAGCGCCCCGACGAGGATCAGGGTCACGACCGCGGAGATCGCGATGATGAGTTTCGTCGCGTTGCCCGAGCTCCGCTGCGCCGGATCCGGTCCGCGCCGGGCACCCACCGGGGCGTGCTGCCAGGTGCCGGGGCCACCACCTGGGCCCACGGACCGCGGCCCGGACCAGGGGTCCCCCTGCGGGCCGGGCACGGGGCCCCAGGGGCCGTGGCCGTGCGGGTTCTGGGGGTGCTGTTCAGTCATGGATTACCTGCCTCACGCGATGTCCGGCCGCATCCTCGCACGCGGCGGGGCCGCCGTCCGATCGGCGTTTCGGCTTCCACCGTTCAGAATTTCCCGGCTTGAGGGCGCGATCGACCGATCGCCTATATTCGGACCGAGGACAACCTCGGAAACGGACGTCGTGATCACATGATCGTCACCTTCACGCCCAATCCCAGCCTCGACCGCACCGCCCGGGTGCGCGGCGAGATCGCCCGCGGCGGCGTCCACCGCCTCGCCGACATCACCACCCAGCCCGGCGGCAAGGGCGTGAACATCGCCCTCGCGGTCCACCTGGCCCGCCAGCCTGTGCTGGCGGTGGTCCCGGCCGCCGCGCAGGATCCCCTGTTGACGGCGCTGACCGATATCGGCCTGCCCTACCGCAGCGTTCCGGTCGGTTTCCCCGTCCGGACCAACCTCACCCTCACCGAGGACGACGGGACGACCACCAAATTCAACGAGCCGGGTGCCCCCGTGACGGCCGAGCAGGTCGAGCTGCTCACCGACCTGGTGGTCGACTCCGCCCATGCCGCCCGCTGGGTCGCCCTGTCCGGGTCGCTGCCGCCCGGTGCGCCGGTGGATTGGTACGCCCGGATCGTCCGCGCCCTGCGTCCCCTGCCCGTCCGGGTCGCGATCGACACCTCCGACGCGCCGCTGCTGGCCTTGACCGCCGAGCTTCCGGAGGCCGGCCCCGATCTGATCAAGCCCAACGCCGAGGAGCTCGCCCAGCTCGTCGGTGGCAGCGGCCCCAAGCTCGAGGCCGCCGCGGCGGCCGGGGAGCTTGGCCCCATCGTCAGCGCCGCGCGCGATCTCACCGAGCATGGGATCGGTGCGGTCCTGGTCACGCTGGGCGGCGCGGGAGCGCTGCTCGTCACGGACTCCGGCGGGTGGCGGGCCCCCGCGCCCAGCGTCCCCGTCCAGTCCACGGTCGGCGCGGGGGACGCAGCGCTCACCGGTTATCTGCTCGCCGAATCCGCGGGCCTCAGGGGCCCGGACCTGCTCCGCCAAGCGGTCGCCTATGGCTCCGCCGCGGCCGCGCTCCCCGGCACGTCGGTGCCAGCGCCGCACCAGACCGCCCCGGACGACGTCGAGATCACCGCGATCTGAGCCTGGGGCGAGAGATTCCGGGACGCGGCCGGTGGGCTGAGCTACATGCGTTCCGGAGCGGCGATCCCGAGCAGGCCCAGGCCCTTCGCCAGCACGTCGCGCGTCGCCGCGACGAGGCCCAGGCGAGAGGCCCGCACGGCGCCCTCGCTCTTCAGGACGGGGCATTGCTCATAGAAAGAGGAGTAGGCCGTCGCGAGCTCGAACAGATAGGTGCACAGTTTGTGCGGCTGCAACTCGGCGGCGAGCTGGGCGACCACCTCACCGAAGCGCGACAGCGCCATCGCCAGGGCCTGCTCCGCCGGCTCGTCCACGACGGTGATGGGCCCGACCACGGCCCCGTCCGCCGCCGCCGCCCGCAGGATCTGGTTGCAGCGGGCGTGGGCGTACTGCAGATAGGGGCCCGTGTCACCGGTGGTCTTGGTCATCCGGACCGGGTCGAAGACATAGTCCTTCTGCAGGCCGGAGGACAGGTCGGCATATTTGATCGCGGCGAGCGCGATCTCGGGCGCCGCATTCTCCTCGGCCGCATCGAGCAGGTCGACCAGCTTGGCCGCGGACCCGTCGCGCGACTTCAGTGGCCGGTTGTCATCGCCGAGCACCATGCCATAGCCGATGTGCTCCGCGGTCACCGAATCCGGGAGCCAGCCGGCCTTGCGGGCGGCGGCGAAGACCTGGCGGAAGTGACCGGACTGGCGCGCATCGGTGACATAGATGAGCCGATCCGCGTGCAGGGTGCGGACCCGGTGCCGGATGGCGGCGAGATCGGTGGTGGCGTATCCATAACCGCCGTCGCTCTTGCGCACGATCAGCGGTGCCTCGAACCCGTCGACGAACACGCACAGCGCCCCGTTGTCGATCACCCCGACCCCGGACGCCTCGAGCTCATCGCACACCGCGGCCAGGTCGGCGTTGTAGGTCGACTCACCCGCCAGATCGGCATCGGTGAGCAGCACGTTCAGCCGGTCATAGGCGGCGTTGAAGCCCGCCTTCGAGACATCGATGAGTTGCTGCCAGATCGCCAGCGACTCCGCCTCGCCGCCTTGGAAGACCGAGACCCGGGCCCGGGCACGGGTGGCGAAGCCAGGATCGGTCTTGAATCTGGCGGCGGCACGCTTGTAGAGGTCATCGGCCTCGGCGAGGCTGAGCGCGACGACGTCGGTGCCCTCGTCGAGGATCTGCTCGATCAGCATGCCGAACTGGGTGCCCCAGTCGCCGATGTGGTTCTGGGCGAGCACGGTGTTGCCGACCGCGGTCAGCACGCGGTTGAAGCAGTCGCCGATGATCGTGGTGCGCAAGTGACCGACGTGCATCTGTTTCGCCACATTCGGCGCGGAATAGTCGATGACGACCCGCTGCGGATCGGCCGTGGTGGCCACACCGGCCCGGTCGTCGGTGCGCACCTGCTCGGCGGACGCCGCCAGCACATCGTTGCGCAGCCGGAAATTGATGAACCCCGGCCCGGCGATCTCCAGCGGCTCGCACAGATCCGACACGTCCAGCTCGTCGACGATGCGCTGCGCGATCTCCCGCGGCGGCCTGCCCTCGGACTTGGCCAGGCGCAGGGCGACGTTGGACTGGAAGTGGCCGAACTGCGGCTTGGTGGCAGCCCGCAGCTCGGGATCGATCCCGGCGACGCTGTCGACACGGGAGTTCAGTTCTGAGGGCAGGGACGACATGGCGGCCATCCTCTCACGGCGGCGCAGCGGTATTTTCGCACTGTTCGTGTCCTGGCCTGGGCGCGATCCGGAGCCGAGGAGGCATCGTGGCCAAGATCGCCAACCGCAAACAACCCACCCGCTCCCCGCGCCACCTGATCCCGACCCCCACCGACCACACCGCGTTCGCGATCGCTCTCGAGGAGGCCGAGGGTCCACTGATCATGGGGCTCGATGTCGGCTCGACCGCGACCCGCGGCAGCCTCCACGATGCTCGCGGCGTGCCGATCCGCGGCTTCCGGCACAAGATCCCGCACGCCTTCACGACCGGCGCCGATGGCACCTCCACCATCGACCCCGATCAGGTCGTCGACGAGCTCGCCCGGGTCCTCGACGTGGTCACCCTGCATCCGGGGCTCACCGGGCGGATCGCCGGGGTGGCCCTCGACACCTTCGCCTCGTCACTGGTCGGTGTCGACGAGCGCGGACATGCGACGACGACCTGTTTCACCTATGCCGATCGCCGCTGCGCCCCGCAACTCGAGGAGCTCCGGGCGGAGGTCGATGAGGCCGAGGCCCAGCAGCTCACCGGGGCCCGGCTGCACACCTCCTACTGGACCCCGCGGTTCCGGTGGCTCCGCGCGACCGATCCGGCGGCGGTGGCGCGGACGGTGCGGTGGCTGACGATCGGGGAGTACGCGCACCTGACCTGGCTCGGCGAAGCGGCCGCCGCCACCTCCGCCGGCGCCTGGAGTGGGCTCCTCGACCGCCGCACCGGCGATTGGTCGGACCGGATGCTCGACGTGGCCCGGGTCGACCGGTCGACGCTGTCCGCGATCGCGACTCCGCAGCAGCCCCACCGGGGCGTACCCAACGTCACCAACACCCGCTGGCCCGCCCTCGCCGAGGCCGCCTGGTTCCCCGCGATCGCGGACGGGCTGGGGGCCAACATCGGCTCCGGCGGTGCCGACGAGTCGACGATCGTCACCTCGATGGCGACCTCGGGCGCGATGCGGATCCTGCTGCACCACCTGCCCGAGGAGATCCCCAGCGGGCTGTGGTGCTATCGCATCGACGACCAGCGCTCGCTGCTCGGCGGCGCGCTCAACGACGTCGGCCGCGCCGTCGAGTGGATCGGCGGGGCTCTGGCGCTCGACGCCGACCTCGCTGTGATCGCCGACCGGCCACCGGTCGCGGACACTCCCGTCGTCCTGCCGTTCTTCTCCGGGGAGCGGTCCACCGGCTGGGCCGGTGGCGCCCGGGCCGTGCTCGGCGACGTGACTGCCGCCAGCGGGGGGCCGGCGCTGGCCCGCGGCGTGCTGGAAGGGGTGACCGCGGCGTACGCCCGGGTCGCTGCCCAACTCATCGGCGCGGTCCTCGCCAGCCGGCCCCAGGGGAACGGCGCGCCGCCCGCAGTCGAGCGCGTGGTGTGCGCGGGGCGCGTGTCGCAGGACCTGCCCGGGCTGCGGCTGATGCTCGCCGACTGCCTGGACCGGCCGGTCCTGCCCGCCACCTTCAAGCGGTCCACCCTCCGCGGTGCGACCCTGCTGGCGGCCGAGGTCGTCGCCCCGGGGACGCAGCCCGCGGAGCCGCCGCTGGAGGCGCCCTGCGTCCCCGATCCGGCCCGGCGCGCCCATTGGGACGCAGTCACCCGGCGCTTCGCCGAGCTGTATCGCTCCGCTGTCGGCGAATGAGCGACGCGCGGCCACAAAGTACTCTTTGCGCGTGACTGAATGGCTCCTGCTCGGCCTGGTGGTGCTCCTGATCGCCGCGAATGGCTTCTTTGTGGCAGCGGAGTTCGCACTGGTCACGGTCGATCGGCCGGCGGTGCGCCACGAGGCGGCGCAGGGCAATTCCCGCGCCGTGTCGGTGCAGAAGG
>JAUNRO010000004.1:0-12531 GCA_030544185.1 Propionibacteriaceae bacterium
CACCACAGGCCCGGGCGGTCACGAGCGGTGGGTCAGGTCCCAGGACGGGGTGATCGCCGACACGGTCCGGTCCGAGGAGAACCCCGGGCGCAAACTCGGTCAGCGGCCGACCTGGCGGGTGGCGGCCACCCTCCGCCCCGAGGCGCAGCTGTCGGATCTGGCGGCGATTGTGGCGGCGTGGCCGGCACGGGCCGACGGATCCACCTTGGTCCTGACCCGCACGGGCGGACCACGGCTGTCGTTCACCGCGCAGCCCCATGCCGAGCGGAATACCGCCCGATGGGAGACTTTCGAGCACTTGCACCGGACGTGGCCCACGGCCGGGCTGACTCTCGCAAGGGACGCCGTGGTCGAGCTCGACCGGTGCGACCCGTGGGACGAGCTGGACCAGATCGACGCGGCCGAGGCGCTGGGCCGCCCGCACGCCCCCTCGCTCACGCTGAGCTGCCGGATCCCGGTCGCCACATCGGTCAGCCTGCCGCCCTCGAACCTCCAAGGCACGGGCGAGCTCGCGGGTCTTCGCGACCGGTCGCGGGCCGTGCTGTCCCAGCTGCCCGGCACCGCACCCTGGGCGGTGACGGTCGAGCGGCCCACCCGGCCGCTGCTGATCGAGGTGACCACACCGGACATCCCGGAGGCGCCGTCGCGCGCCGTGCTCGCCGAGCAACGCGCCGAGCTGAGGATCAAGCAGGCGGAGCCGGCCGGGCGGGTCACCGTGCTCGTCACTGCCGAGAGCGATCTGAGGCCAGCGGCGCGGGCGGTCGCCGCGCTGCCCTGGCTCGACCGGATCGACATCAACCCGGGACTCGGTTGGGTTGAGCTCCGGGGGGATCTGGGGCGGATCGACGAGCTGATTCCGCTCGCCGAGCAGCACCCGGAGATCAACTGGTGGCTCGCGGAGAGCGGTGAGGGACCCGTCAACTGGGTCCGGGCGCCGGGTGGGGAGTTCGGTGAACGTGCACGGCACTATCACGCGCTCGTCGATTCCGGGATCGAGTGGACCTCGATCGTGCTGCACCACAATGCCGGGCGGCCCACGCTCAGCGTCGAGGTTGCCGACCCCGGCGACTGGCGCCCCGTGGTCGAGGCGGTGCGCTCGGTCCGCTGGCGGGGCGACCTGTCGGTGGAGATCGGCACCCACTATCCGGGGGTGGCCTTCACCTCGACCGCCACCGGACCCGCCCGCGATGCCCAGGTCGCCAACAACCTGGTCCCGCCCAACCCGGAGCGCCATCCCGAGCTGATCGAGATCCTCAAGGCCTGGGACGCGACCGCCACCTAGGGTGACCGCAGCGGGCGCTCATCCCAGCCGCTCGCGGGACCGGCCCTCCATCACCTCCTGCAGGAGGGTGACGGTCTCGTCGGCGAGATCCACATTGAGCTTCCGGGCGCCGCGCACCAGGCGCAGGGCAAGCCGTTCAACCTCACCGCGGTTGCCTGCCCGGTGTTCGGTCCGCACGCGCGCGACGAGCAGCCGCTCGTCCTCCGGCGCTGCGACGAGGGCGCGGTTGACCGCCCAGCGGGCCAGATCGATGTCGCCACCGGTGAGCGCCCGCTCACACAACACCAGCCCCGCATCGCGCACCAGCGACGAAATGTCGGTGCGCAGTTCCTCCGCCCAGTGCCATTGCCCGGGGGCCGCATCGGCGAGCGGCGCGCCTCGCACCAGCTCGAGCACCGCCCGCAGGTTGTCCTCCGACGCCCGGTCCACGCCGCCGATCGTCAGCAGCTGCATCCGGTTCCAGTCCGACGTCACGGCCGCGTGCAGCTGGATCCGCCCCGAATAGGCCTCCGGCAGGAACCGCTCCCCGTCGTCCGCGACGCCCAGCCAGGCGCGGAGGCGGCTCATGTTCGACCGCCGCGTGCCCTCCGCGACCAGCAACTCCGTCGCCATCATCGAGGCGGTGGCGCCGGGGTGTTCCAGCAGCCACGCCGCGTATTCCACGCACTGCCGGCCCGCCCGCGCCGGCCGCTCGCCGCGCGCCCCGACCAGATCGGTGGGACCGACGATCAGGACGGTCGGCTGCGTGACGTCGGCTGGGTGCAGGACAGGTTCGTGGGCGTCCATGGCGGGCTCCTCGGAATTGTGGGCAGCCCGCCGGGCCGCCAGGGACAAGATGATGGCGCCGGACGAATCGTCGTAAGCCCGGGTGGGTTCGGCATCCGGCAGGTGGGCGTGGCGCGGGAGCGACTCGCCGGCCGTGTCGGTCGGGTCGTCCTGGGACCACCAGGAGGCGGGGGTGGTCTCGACGGTGGCCGTGGCGCGCAGCAGGGCGAGCAGCCGGTCGCGGGCGGGGCGGGTCATGATCTGGGCCCGGAATTGGTCGCCCCCGTCGACGCGAGTCAGGGTGTGGGTCAGCTCGAGCCGGGGAACCGCCAGCTCTGGATCGGCTGCCACCACGATCGCCTGCCCGGTCTGGGCAAGGGCCTCGATCCTGGCCTGTTCGTCGTCGGTCAGCGGGCGACCGATGAGGAGCACACGTGGGCGCCAGGCCTCCGCCAGGTCGGGGCGAACGCGCAGGTCGCGGGGATGGGCGTCGGCACGGACGGGATGACGCAGTCGGCTCTCACCCTCGAGCTCGTCCAGGACGGCGGCAAGATCCTCGCTCGCCAGCAGCGTCGGATCGTCCAGCGCCCGGATCAGTTCGCTGTCCCCGTCAACGACGATCACCGACTGGCCGCGGCCCCACCACGAGCACGAGAGTTCCAGCGCCAGCGAGTTGAGCAGGCCCCGCGCCGCCTCGGTCGGACCCGTCAGGCTGAGCCCCCCGGCGGACTCCAGATCCAGCAACAGCAATGCCCCGCCCGGGGTCTCCCCGAGGCAGACCAGCGCGGGATAGGGGGACGGCTCCGCCAGCAGCGATCCACCGCGCACGGCCAGCTGGTCCTCATCACCCGGGCGGATCCGCAGGGAACAGCCCTCGACCCGGAAGCCCGCGGGCGGCTGGTCCGGCAGCACATCCAGCTCGATGACGATGCCGTCCTCGGCGACCAGGGCCGAGCGGAGACCGGGCAGCGGCCGGCCCGCCTCGCGGTAGTGCCGTCCGAGCGCACGGAGCGCGAGATCGAGCGTCCGCAGTGACACCGGGTCCTGGGTCCGGCCGAGCGCCGACTCCAGGTGCTGCCCCGGGGCCATCGGGTGGATGATCCGCCGCCCGGCCTCGCGGGCGGCGAGTTGGGTGGCGCGCCGCGTGGTGAGGATCGCGAGCAGCGCGGCGGCGGTGAGCGAGCTGATGCCTGCGGTGAGGTACGCGATGGTGTCGCTCGGCTCGGCTGCCGCCCCAATCGTCGTCGCTGTGGCCCCCTCGGCCGGAGTCGCCCGAGCCGGCCCCTCGGGCGGCGGGTCTTCCGGTGGCACGTCTTCCGGCGGCAGGTCCTCGAGCGGCACAGCCGCGTTCGCGGGACCGGCCGGCGGCGGCGAGGTGGTGCTGTTCGGTTCGTCGAGACCGGGCAGGACGAGGTCCCACCCGGCTTCGAGGTGATCCGGGGATTCGATGACGGGGTTCGCCGCAGCGATGCGGGCCCAGGCGAGACCGTCGCCATAGAACCGTTCCGCGATCGACCACAGGTCGTCCCCGCGCTGCACCGTGTAATGCACGCCCGGTAGCGGCTCCGGCTCGTCCACGGTGTCGTTGACCGTCCGGTCCTGAACGATCGGCGCCGGTGCCGGCGAGGGCGGGCCGGTGGCCGTCGGCGCCTCCGCCCCCGGCGGTTCGGCCTGCGCAGCACCCAGCGGGAACATCGCGACTATCGAGAGCAGCAGCCCGGCGGCGAGGCTGCGCGGGGCGCCGAGACCGACCAGGCGTACGCGCAGCCGGCGCCCACGGACCAGGCCGACCAGTTCGAGCACCACCGAAGCCGTGAACCCCGCCCACGCCACCCAGCCCAGCACCGTCAGGACCACCAACAGCAGCACGCCGTTGTCCGGAGCCAGGAGGCTGTCGGGCAGCGCGGCCGGGGTCGGCCAGCGGCCGATCCGCACCAGCAGCGCCGGGGTGCCGCCGACGAGGACGAGGATCAGGCCGAGGGATGCGAGGCCGCGGAGGATTCGGAAGAACGGTGTCATGCTCGCCGCCGATAGGTGTCGAGCGCCGAGACCGCGGAGGCCTCGACGGTGATGGATCCAGGAATGCCGAAGCCGACCAGGTCGGCGAGGTCGACCACACACGTGACGTGGGCGGTGACATTCGCCGGCTGGCCGACCGCGATGGCGAACCCGGAGGTGTTGAGGGTCACCGCGCGCGTCGCGCACGGCACGTCGACAAGCCCGTCGAGCGCGATCGCCCGGCCCCGCTGCTGCGCCGCCTGCGCGGTGTATTCGAGCGTCGCAGCACGAGCCCCGGACGAGGCCGCATCGCTGACCGCCGCCCGCGCCAGCCAGACCCGAGCCCCCGCCACCATGACGGCTACGACGAGCAGCACGACCGGCGTCAGGATCGCGATCTCCACGGCCGCGGCGCCGCGTTCGTTGCGTCGCGATCGGGAGAAGGGCAGCGGGTTCATGGCACACGCTCCAGTGGCGCGCTCGCCGACTGGCTCACGCGGCCGAGGCCAAGATCGATGAGCACGGGCACCGTCGCGCTGACCCGGACATCGACCCGGTCACCGCTTCGGTCGACCACGACGGAGACATCGTTGAGCCCGCCGGCCCGGGCGATGTTCTCCGCCACCCGCAGCCCCGAGCCGGTCGTGGCCCCGAACACCGATTCTGCGTGGGCGGCCTCGGCTGCCGCATGCAGAGTCGTGTTGCGGCCATGCCACAGCATCCCGACCTGGAGGGCGCCCAGGAGCAGGAGCATCAGGAGCGGAGTCAGGACGGCCCATTGGACCGACTCGCTGAGGCCGCGCTCATCGCGTGCGCGCATGGGTCACTGCGGCAGGCGGCTGCGGACGAACGTGGTGATCACGGTGATCACGAGCGTCGCGACCGCGACCGCACCGGCGAGCAGAATCGCATTTTCGGTGCTTTGGGACAGGCCCCGCTCATCACGGCTGCGCTGGAGTGGCGCACCGAGCGCGAGAACGAGGCCGAACAGGACGTGGAGCTGACGAATCATGGGAATCCTCCTGGGGGTGGGTGGTGATTCGATTGTGTTGGGTTTCGAGGCGGCGTGGGGACGTTATCCACAGGGGCTAATCGCCGAGCAGGCGCAGCAGCGGCGGGGCGAGGAAGATCAGCCCGAACACCATGGCCGGCAGCGCCATGAAGACGGTCATGCGCTCGCTCACGGCATGGGCCTCGATCCGCGCGGCGGTGAGGTGGGCATCGCGGAGTTCGCGCACGCGGGCCCGGAGGGTCCCGGACACGGCGGCACCGGTCTCATCGAGCTGCATGACGTCGGCGATGTCGGCGAGCTGAGGCAGCCGGAGGCGCTCCGCGAGGGCACGCAGCTCCGCGAACGGAGGCTGCTGTTCGAGCCGGGAGCGCAGCAGCGCGCCCCGGATGCTGAGGAACAGCGGATGGTCGCTCGCTGCCGCCGCGGACTCCAGCGCCTGGGTCGCGGACAGGTTCGCCATCCGCTCGAGGATCACCAGATCGAAATAGGTGAACATCGCCTCCTCGGCGTCCGAGCGTGCGCGGTCGCCACCTCGCTGCAGCTGCAGATCGGGCACGAACCAGCCCACGACGAGCCCGATCAGGCTCCCGAGCACCGGCACGACCGGCGACAGCCCGAGCAGCGTCAGCACCATGGCGCCGACCAGCGCCGGGAGCACGAGGCCGATCAGCGCCAGGATCAGCTTGTCGGCGAAGAACTCGGCGACCGACTTGTTGCGCAGCTCCAACGCCCGGCGCTGGGTCTCCAGCAGCGGCACCGGTGAGTGGCGATAGGCCCACAGGCCGGCCCGTTCGCTGCGGGAGGTGGCGACGGTGTCGGCGATCTGGTGGGGGTCGGTGGTGATGCCGTCGAGTGCGCCGAGTCCGTCGGCCAGGCGCGGATGCGCGCGGGTGCAGCCATAGGCGACGGCGACGATGCCGCCGAGGACCAGCATCCCGCTGGCCAGCACGAGTCCCGTCAGGAGCTGGCCGGTCATCGGCCGACCCCCTGCAGGATCCGCTGCCGGGCAGGTGGCGCGGTGATGCGCCGCATCGCGACCAGGGCGGCGAGATAGGTCGCGACCAGCCCGGCGAGGATGAGCTGGCCAATCCCGGTCCGATAGGGGGCGAAGAACTCCCCTGCGAGCATCAATGCGACCACGAGAACCGCGACGCTGATCACCGTCACCTGCCGGACGACGGCCCGCGGCTTGGCCCGCTCGGCCTCAATGTCGCGGAGGGCCCGCAGCCGCTCCTGGACGGAGTCGCTGAGGGCGTCCAGCGTCGCCGTCGCCCCGGTCCCGCCACGATGAGCCGCGAGCGACAACGCAGCCAGCACAGCGTCCGCATCCGGTGTGTCCAGGCCATCGGCCATCTCGCGCAGGGCATCGCGCACCGGCCAGCGATGCTCGAGCCGCGCCACCAGCAGGCGCACCTCCTCCGCGAGCAGCGGCGGCGGATGCTTCGCCGACAGCCGCAGTGCATCCGCGATCGACTGCCCCGCCTGCAGCGTGGCCGCCATCCCGCGGACCCAGCGGTCGAGACTGGACAGCATGTCGATATCGATAGTGGGCGGATCGCCGAGCAGATAGGGCACGAGCGCGAACACCACAGGCACCAGCCCCAGCAACAACACCCAGCCGGTCGCCAGATAGCCCACCAGGCCCGCAAGCAGGCCGACCATCAGCAACCGGTCCCGCATCCGGCCCCGCCGCCCCGGCGGGCGCCGGCTCAATCGCGCCCATGTCGCCGCGAGCGTTTCCGGCGGACGCTGCCGGGCGGGCGGCTCGGTGGTCCGCCGGGCACCGTGGATGACCGCCCAGATCCCGGCCACGAGGAGCGCACCGGTCACCCCGGCCAGCAGGGCGTTCATGGCGCAGCCCCCCAGCTGCCGGTGAACGGATCCAGTTCGGCCAGCAGGCGGGGGTCGGGGCGGAAGCCCGCCGGGTCGAGGCCGTTCGGCTCGGCGAGATAGGTCAGGTGGGTGACCGGCCGGTCGTTCTCGATGCCGCCGGTGAGCTGGCGGATCTCGGCGACGAAGCGGCGCCGCGCACCGCCCCGCCAGGACTCGTCGACGAGCGAGACGTGGATCAGGAGGTCGATGTTGTGGGCGATCTGGCGATAGGCTTCGTCGACCGACAGCGTCCCGTCCTGCGCGACCCGCGAGGCCAGCCGGTCCATCGTGGAGGCCGCGGAGTGGGAGTGCGTCGTGGACAGTGAGCCCGCGCCGGTCTGCATCGCCATGAACATCGCTGCGGCCTCGGATCCGCGCACCTCACCGACGACGAGCCGGGTCAGGTTCTGCCGCAACGCCTCCGGAATGAGGTCGGCCACCGTGTATTCCCCGATCGGCCGCCCGTCCTGCCGCTCGCCAAGGCCGATCTTCGCCTGGAGGGCGACGATGTTGCGGCGGTTGGGCTGGAGATGGGTGAGCAGCTCGTAGTCGGTCTCGATCGTCCCGAACCGCTCGTTGTCGGGAATGGCCGCGATCAGGGCCCGCAGCAGGGTTGTCTTGCCGGCGCCCTGGTCGCCGGAGATCACCATCGACTTCCGCGCGCGGATGGCGGCGTGGAGGAAACGGCCCACGTCCTCGGGCATCATCTCGGTCGCGACCAGGTCGGCCAGCGTGATGTCGACCAGCGTGTGCTGCCGGATCGTGATCGACGGCCGGTAGGACAGGCCGAAGCCGATCGCGTGCAGTCGGAAGCGGTCGCCGAGGGCGAGGGTCATCGTCGGGTGGGCGTCGTCGAACGGCCGGCTGGGCCGTGCCTGCTCGCCGAGGAAGCGCACCGCCTCCACGAGTTCCTCGTCGGAGTCGGCCACCGGCCGGTGGGGGTGCCGGCTGCCGTCGTTGTGCTGCACCACAACCGAGTCCCACCCGTGGATCTCGATGTTCTCCACGTCCGGCAACTCGAAGAGTGGCTGCAGCCGGCCATAGCCGAAGATCGCGTTCTCGACCGCCTGGGCGTACGCCTCCTCGTGGTCGATCGACCAGAGCTCGGCACCCTGGTCGTTGAGCTGCTCGGCGTGGGAGCGGACGATCCGCCGGATGACCGCCCGGCCCATCAGCCGGCGGTCGGTGTCCGTCAGCGGGCGGGTCTCGGCGCGCGCCTGCTCGGACCGCTCGGTGATCTCGGTGCTGGCCTGGCGCCGCAGGGTCACCACCAGGGGCCAGTCCAGGGACTCGACGAGGGGCGCGGCGATGGACCGCGCACGACCCGCCGCGTACTCCTCCGGAGAGAACACCGTCAGCTCATCCGCCCACTCCGATCGGGTGGCTGCCGGCGCGCGTGGTGTCTCGGCGAAGCGGTCGGCCACGGGCCCGTCGAACAGCGCGACGCTGCTGAGCGGGGTGGGGGTCGGGTCGCTCCGGCGGTTCATCGCTTCCTCCAGGTGCCGGTGGTGTCCGGCCGGCCGAGCGCCAACTCGGGCCGTTCGATCCGGTTGCGGATCGCGACTGCCGCGGCGCGGACGCTGCGCACGAGCGGGCCGTGATCGAAGCCCCGGCCCGCGGGGAATCCGTCGGACCAGACGCGCGCCGCCCGCTGCTGGTGCGCGATCGAGGCCCAGACCGGCGTCGCGAACTGGCGGCTGATCTCCTTCGCGCCATAGGGCTTGCCCTCCCCCACGAGCAGCAGGCCCAGCTGGGTGCCCGTCGCCAGTGAGTCGATGCGCTGCTGAAGATGCGGGAGATGGAGGCGTACGCCCGCGAGCGCGCGCAGGCTCGTCCGGGTCACGACCAGGACCGCGTCGGCCTGGGACACCAGCGGCGCGGGGAGGCCCTCACCGATCCGGCCCGCGTCGACGATCACGGTCTGACCGGTCTCGGCGAGGGCGGCGAGCGCCGCGACCAGGTCCGCCCAGATCGGGCCGAACAGGGCGGGCGAGCCGGGATGGCTGAAGCCAGGCAGGAAGAGCCGGCGATGGTCCGGATCGGTGCCCAGGGGGATGCAGTGGTGCAGCAGTTCGTCGCTGATCAGGCGCCGTTCGCGGTGCACGCGAGCGAGCCCCGTGAGGCCACGGCCGCCCGCCCGCGCACCATTGAGATAACCGGCGAGCACGGCCTGGGTCGGCTGCCGGTCGGCATCGACGACCAAGGTGTCGCCCTGCCAGCAGCGGGCCAGACCGATCGCGGTCGTCGTGACGCCGGGCGACCCCGCGGCGGAGGCGAGCAGGATGATCGCCATCACTGGCCCTCCTTCACCAGCACGATCCGGTCGGTGGCCGCGAGCTCTGCGACGGCCGCGGCCTCGGCCGCGTCCACGCGCACGTCGAGGAGCCGCGCGACGCCGTCCGGACCGGTTTGCGGCGGAGTGAGCACGGTCCCGCGGAACGGCCGCGGTGGGCGGGCCGGGGCATCGGGTGCACCACGGGGATCATCGAGCCCGACCAGCAGGACCGGCGTTCCCGCCGGGAGCTGGTCCAGCGGGATCCGCCCCGGATCGAGCCGCAGGCCGAGCTGCACACCGCCCCCGTCCAGGGCCGCCTCGCCGACGCCGCCGGCCGGCACCAAGGCCCCCTCTGCCAGGTCGACCAAGGCCGTGCGGCCGGCGATCAGGTGGAGCTCGTCGCCGTCGATCCTGGACACGCCATCCAGCTGGCCGACCCGTGCGATCCGGACGTCGGCGGTTTCGACGACCTCACCGCGCGCCACGCTGCGAGTCATCACCAGGACCTCGGTGGACCCGGCTGCCTCCGCCCACAGGACGGCGGCGCCCAGGCCGCCCAGGCAGATCGCCAGGACGCCGGCGGCGATCCATTTCGGTTGCCGCCGGACACGCACCTGGCCCCGCCCGGGATCGGTCTCCGGGCGCAGCTCTCGCTGGGCTGCACCCACGCGGATTTCAGTGGCCGTCATGATCGCTCCGTGGTCGTCTGTCGTCTCTTGCGCACGCCTTGAGTCAAGCCGTCCGCGCGGGGCTCTGGGACGGTTATCCACAGGAGTGGGCCGGTAAGCTTCCTCGAACTTTCGCAGAGCTGACCAACCAGATGATGAATTGGACGAACGAGACGGAAGCTTCCGGATGCCACGCCGGCATCGGGGCGCCTCGAGCGGTTGCGGCGGGTGTGCCGTGGCCGGTGCGCTCCCTGTCGTCGTCGGCGCCCCCCGTGCTTCGTCGACGCCCCTTGTCCTTCGCCGGTGCCCCCGGTGCACGGGGGGCGCAATCAAGCGAAATGGGGCGGGCATGAACTCACGGGGGCAGAGACGGGCGACGGGGGCGTACGCTCGGTGCCCGTGACGAACTTTGTCGTGGTGGGTGCTGGTTTGGCGGGCTTGGTAGCCGCGCGTGAGCTGTCGAAACAGGGCCACCAGGTCACCGTGTTGGAGGCGGCCGAGCGCGTCGGCGGACAGATCCACACGATCGAGTGGCACGGGCTCCCGGTCGATACGGGGGCGGAGGCGATGTTCCTCGGCGCACCACTGCTGCCCCGGCTCATCGACGAGGTCGGCCTCACCGATCAGCTCGTCCGGCCGACCCCGGGGACCTCCTGGCTGCGGACCAAGCGCGGCCTCACCAAGCTGCCCGAGGGGGTCGGGCCCACCGGGCCCACCAAACTCAAGCCGGTCCTGAAGTCCCGGCTGCTCTCCCCGTTCGCCCTGGCGCGCGCGGGGATGGAGCCCGTGCTGGCCAGGCGGAAGATCACCGGCGACATTTCCGTCGGGGACTTCGTGACGAGGCGGTTCGGGCGGGCGGTGACGGAGACGTTCGTGGACCCCCTGCTCGGCAACCTGCATGCCGGCGACATCGACCGGCTCAGCCTGGTCTCCACGGCGCCGCAGCTGCTGCCCGCCGCACGCGAGGGCCGCTCGCTCGTGTTCAAGAAGAAGTCGAGTGGGCCAGGTGCCCCGGGCGGACCCGGTGGACCGGGGACGCCCGGTGGTTCAGGGGGACCCGGTGGCGCACCAGGCAGCCCTCCGCTCTCACCGTTCGCGTCGTTCCCGACCGGCATCCAGACCCTCACCGACGCCATCGCCCAGGATTTGACGATCCAGACCAACGCGTCGGTGCGCGCCCTCCGGCGGACTTCCGAGGGTTGGGACATCACCACCGATAGCGACACCTTCACCGCCGAGCGGCTGGTCCTCGCGGTCCCGGCCCAGGTGGCCGCCGCGCTTCTCGAACCGACCGTGCCCGGGATCACCGAGGACCTCACCGCGGGCCGGACCGCGGACGTCGCGACGATCCTGCTCGCCTATCCCAAGGCCGCCGGGGAGACCCCCGCGCTGCGCGACGGCAATGGGATCCTGCTGCGCTCGAGCGCCGGCCGGCTGCTCAAGGCCTCGACGTTCCTGTCCCGCAAGTGGACCCATCTGCGCAGCGATGACGTCTTCCTCGTTCGCGCCTCGGCCGGCCGTGCCGGCGTCGACGCGCTGTCGCTCGTCGACGACACCAACTTGGTGAAGAGGGTCCACCGTGAGCTCGCCGAACTCACCGACCTCGACCATCGGCCCCTTGACTCGCTCGTCGCGCGCTGGCCCGGGTCCTATCCACAGCTCGAAGTCGGCCACGCGGTGCGGATGGCGAAAATTCGCGACACCCTCAGCGCGCATCCGGTGCAACTAGTCGGCGGCCCTTATGACGGGCTGGGGATGCCGTCGGTGGTCAGGTCGGCGCTGGCAGTCGCGGGCTGACCCTCCGGCGCGCAGAAACCACGGCCACTCGCCGCGTCTCACCATTTGGCTAGGGAAAACGCGGGTGCGCCACAGCTGACCGTGGATTATGCGCGATCAAACAGTCGCCGAGTCGTGGGCGGCGGTCCACCGCGGCGGGTCATAGGCGCAGAACGGTTCGGCGGCGAAGGGGTCGCCGGTCATGGCGTAAGCCCGGGCGCGGCTGCCGCCGCACATCCCTTTGAAGTTGCAGACCCCACACTTGCCGGTGATGTTGTCCCGATCGCGCAGGCGCTGGAACAGCTCGGAATGGCGATAGACGTCAACCAGGTCATCGGTGCGGACGTTGCCGGCCTTCAGTGGGAGGAACCCGCTGGGAAAAATATCGCCGGTATGGCTGATGAACATGAACCCGTCACCGTCGGTGACGTTGCGGGCGCGGCCGATCCCGTCAGATTCGCTGTGGTGCGCACCGGAGGTGAGCACATCGAGTTGGATCGGGCCGGCGTTCGGCATCACCGGCTGGGCGGCGTTCTCAGCGCGCTTGTGCTGCAGCACGACGCGGGAATACTGCGGGGCGGCCGTCGCCTTGATATCGAACGGCACCTGCGAGCTCAGGTCATAGAGCAGCTCGAAGACCTCCTCGAACTCCTCTGCGCTCGCCACGTCCTCGGGCTTGGCCCGGCCCATCGGGACGAGGAAGAACACCTCCCAGAACACGATGCCCACCTCGGTGAGCAGCTCGGCCATCGCCGCCATGTCATCGACGTTGTCGCGGCGCACCACCGTGTTCACCTGTGTCGACAGGCCAACCTCACGGGCCTCGCGCAGGATCCGCAGGCCATGAGCGAATGAGCCGTCGACCCGCCGGAACGTGTCGTGG
>JAUNRO010000004.1:12541-17303 GCA_030544185.1 Propionibacteriaceae bacterium
TGGATCGCCGGCGTGGACCCGTCCAGGCTCACCGCGAGCCGGACGAGGCCGGCCTCCTTGAGCTCGCGCATCTTGTCCTTGGTGCACAACGGCGTCGTCGCGGGCGTGATCGCCACCCGCATCCCGAGCTCGCTGCCGTGCGCGACGAGTTCGACGATGTCGGGGCGCTTGAGCGAGTCGCCGCCGCTGAACACGAACACGACCTGCCCGAACTCGCGGATCCGGGTCATCATCGCCTTCGCCTCGGCAGTCGTCAGCTCATCGGGGTGACGCAGCGGCTGTGCCTCGGCGCGGCAGTGCTGACAGGCCAGGTCGCAGGACTGGGTGGTCTCCCAGATCACCACGAACGGGGCCTGGTCGAAATCGAGCGGCGGTCGGCCGCCCCGGGCTCCGTGACCGCCGTGTCGTGCTGCATGTGGGTGGCCTGCCATACCCCCACCATAGGCCGCCGGCCTCAGCCCGCGCGTTCGGTCTCCCGGCGCTGAAACGTGCGCACCCCCATGATCCCCGCCACCACGATCCCCAGCGCGACCAGCGCCCATGGCGAGCTGGCCAGCGCGAGCAACACGGCCTGGACAGCGGCGAGCCCGATCGTCGAATACACCAGCGCCCAGATCATGCAGCCGAGCGTCACCGCGGGCAGATAGCGTGCGAGCGGCATCCGCAGCGCGCCGGCGCTCAGGTTGACCGCGGTCTGGATCCCGATCGTGAGGAACGACACCGGCACCGCCAGCACTCCCCACCGGTCGCTGAATCGCTTCGCCTTCGCCATCGTGGGGCCGTTGATGAACGCCTCCAGCTTCGGTGACCGCCGCCCTCCGGCGACCAGCAGCCGCCCCACCCAATAGGTCGCGTTCGCACGCAGGATCACAATGACGAACAGGGTGAGGTAGGCCCAACCGAGCGGCAGCTGACGAATGGAATCGAACACAGTGCGTCCAGGCTACGCCCCAACCTGCGGCACTTAGGCTTGCCTAACCTCCTGGTGAGACGGTTCGCGGGCCGGGACTGGAACGCTGACCCCACGCGCGAGGAGCCAGCCGGCGAGCGCCAGCTCCTGCACCAGGATCGGCGCGATCAGCAAGGAGTAGCTCGTCACCGGCGTACCCGAGAAAAGCGCCAGTCCCGCCGCGACCATCAGCAGCAGCGTGCCGACCACCCCCCAGCCCGCGAGCCAGCGGGGCACCAGGCGCGCGCGGAGGAAGACCAGGTAGTAGAGCAGCGCGCCCGCACCGAACGCGAGCACGCCGACGAGTGTCGCCTGGTCGCGGATCACCAGCAGCACCAGCGGGAGGTCGCCCGCCAGATCCGGCTCCCGGCCGAGGGACTGAAGCGCGAGCAGGCAGACGACCGCGACGGAATAGAAGGTCGCTTCGACGCTCCGGAAGACGACCGAGCCCAGCGCCAGGCCCGGGCTCGAAGGCGCGAGCAGTGGATGGAGCGCGATCGCGATGCCCACGCTCGCAGCGGCCGCGGCGAGGTAGACCAGGGACGCCGCGCCCAGACCGGTGCCGATTGCTGCCACGCGGATGGCATCGAGGGAGGCGAGGTCGGGCAATATCTCGGCGGCGACGAGGGCGGCGAGGATCCCGATGATGAGGAGTGCTGCTGTGATGCCAGTGCGTTGGCGAATGGTGGTCATGGTGGTCCTTCCGGGAGGATGGCCATACAACGTATGTATACAGCGTATGGCCCGCACCGACCGTGGGCAAGGCCGGATATCGTGAGGGCATGCCACGCCGTCCCGCTGCCGAACGCCCGACACGGGCAACCGCGCGCCTCACCCGCGACGCGATCCTCGGATCCGCGATCGGGATCGCCGACACCGGAGGCCTGGAGGGCCTGAGCATGCGCGGGCTGGCCCAGGAACTCGAGGTCAACCCGATGTCGCTCTATCACCACGTCGCGGACAAGGACGCGCTGCTCGAGGCGATGCTCGACGTGGTCGTCGCACAGATCCCGGTCGTCGAAGCCGCGGCCGGCGGGACCTGGGCGGACGAGCTGCGCACCCTGATCTGGGCCGCGCGCCGGACGATGCTCCGCCACCCGTGGGCGGTCGACGTGGTCCGGCAGCAGGAGACCCCGACGCCGGCCACGCTGGCCCACCTCGACCGGGTCGTCGGTGTGATGCTGCGCGGGGGATGCTCGATCGACCTGTGCCACCACGCGCTCCACGTGCTGGGCAGCCGCGTGCTGGGGTTCAGCGACGACCTGTTCGACGACTCACCGGACGCACGCACGGACCCGGCGGAGCTCGTCGCGCGGATGCACGACTGGCCCTCGCTGTTCCCGAACGTGGTGGCCCTCGCGCACGCCGCGTCCCACGACGGCGGGCTCGGCGGCTGCGACGACGACCGCGAGTTCGACTTCGCCCTCGACATCCTCCTCGAGGGCCTCGAGCGGCGCCGCGTGAGCGCTCGGTGACCGGGCTCCTGATCGCCGGCACGTCCTCCGACGCCGGCAAGTCCCTCGTCGTCGCCGGGATCTGCCGGGCGCTGGCCGACCGCGGCGTGCGGGTCGCGCCGTTCAAGGCGCAGAACATGTCGAACAACTCGATGGTCGTCGTCGATCCCGACGGGACGTTCGCCGAGATCGGGCGGGCCCAATGGGTCCAGGCACGGGCCGCGCGGCTCGCGCCGAGCTCCGCGATGAACCCCGTGCTGCTGAAACCCGGGACGGACCGGCGGTCGTTCGTGGTGCTGCGGGGGCAGCCAGGCGGGACGCTGGAGGCCGGTGAATATGCGACGGGCCGGCGGGGGTTGGCCACCGCGGCGTTCGCGGCCTATGCCGAGGTCGCGAGGGAGTTCGACCTCGTGGTCTGCGAGGGCGCGGGGTCCCCGGCGGAGATCAACCTGCGCGGCGGGGACTATGTGAACTTCGGGCTCGCCGAACGGTTCGACCTGCCGGTGATGGTCGTCGGCGACATCGACCGGGGCGGGATCCTGGCCTCGCTGTTCGGGACCTGGGCGATCGTGGCCGAGGCGGATCGCGACCGGCTGGCCGGCTACCTGATCAACAAATTTCGTGGCGATGTGTCGGTGCTGGAGCCCGGGCTGGCCGAGTTGACCCGGCGCACGGGCTTGCGAAATTTCGGTGTCCTCCCCTGGCTCGAGGATGTCTGGATCGACGGCGAGGACGCGCTGCGGGTGGACCGCTGGACCGACGCGGCGGGTGCCCAAGGCGCGGCAGGCGCTGGGACCGCTGCGGGCGAGGGAACCCTGACGGTCGCCGTCATTCGCCTGCCGCGGGTCTCGAACGCCACCGACGTCGACGCGCTGGCGGCCGAGCCCGGAATCGAGGTCACGGTGACCACCTCGCCGATGGCCGTGGCGACCGCGGACCTCGTCGTCCTGCCCGGCAGCCGGTCGACGGTCTCGGACCTGGCCTGGCTGCGGGCGCGGGGGCTGGCGGATGCCCTGGTCGAACGGGCCCGCCGGGGCAAGCCGGTGCTCGGGATCTGTGGTGGCTTCCAGATGCTGTGCCGTGAGATCGAGGACGAGGTGGAGTCCGGGCTCGGCCGCGTGACGGGGCTGGGGTTGATTGACGGGGTCGTGCGCTTTGCAGCGGAGAAGGTGCTGGACCTGCCGACCGGGAGGTGGCGAGGGCATCCGGTGGGGGGCTACGCGATCCATCACGGGCGCGTCGCGGTCGGGGCCGGCGAGACCTTCCTCGACGGCGTGACCGACGGGGTCCTGTGGGGCACGCTCTGGCACGGCGCACTGGAACACGACGAGTTCCGCCGCGCCTGGCTGATCGGCATCGCCGAGCGCGCGGGCTCGGGCTGGCGCCCGCGCTCCGGACCCGGCTTTGCCGAGCGCCGCGAGGCGATGCTCGACCGGCTCGGCCGGGCCCTCGCCGACCACGTGGACCTCGACGCGCTGGTCAGTCTCACCGGTGAACGCGCATAATCCACGGTCATCTGTGGCCTTGGCGCGTTCCCCCTAGCCAGATGGTGAGATCAGGCGACTGGCCGTGGTTTCTGCGCGCAGGAACCACCCGACCAACGCCCCAAACCGGCCCATCACCCCCCATTCCCCGTGCCATGGTGGCCTCAGGACCTCACGGGAGACCTGATGACCCTGGACGCCGGCGCCCTGACCTCCGCCCTCCTGCCGACCGCTGCGCTCATCGCGCTCGGCTGGGCGCTGCGGCACCGCTGGCAGTTCAGTGACGCGTTCTGGCCCCACCTGGAACGCCTGGCCTATTTCATCCTGCTGCCCGCGCTGTTCGTCTCCGGGCTGACCCGTGCCGACTTCGGGCAGCTGCAGATCGGGCGGTTGGCCCTCGTGCTCGCCCCCTCGACCCTCATCGCAGCGGTCGTGGTCTGGCTCCTGCGGCGGTTGATCGCACCGCACGACGGCCCGGCATACACCTCCGTCTTCCAGGGCGGAGTCCGCTTCAACAACTACATCGGTCTGGTCGTCGCGACCGCGCTGTTCGGCAGTGAGGGCCTCGCGCTGGCCGCGCTGTGCAACGCCGTGCTGGTGCCGCTGGTCAACATCACCTCGACGCTCACGCTGGCCCGGCACGGCTCCGGGGACGCGGGCGGGTCACAGGTGGTCCGCGAGGTCGCCACCAATCCACTGGTCGTCGCCTGCATCGTCGGGATCGCCCTGCACTTCGCCGGCCGGAGCGCGCCCGGTGAGGTGGTGCTCGCCGCGCCGATCCTCGGGGAACTGCTGGTCGGCGTCGGCGAACTGATCCGCATCCTCGGCTCCGCCGCGCTCCCGATCGGCCTGTTGTGCGTGGGGGCGGGTCTGCG
>JAUNRO010000004.1:17319-24178 GCA_030544185.1 Propionibacteriaceae bacterium
ACCGGAGGGGACGCGGACGACGGCGCAGCTGAGCGGTTGGTCGATGGCGCTGCGGTTCGGGATCGTGCCGGGAATCACCGTCGGCATCGCCGCACTGCTCGGGCTCGCCGGGCCGGCGGCGATGGTCGCGGTGCTGTTCCAATCCATCCCGACGGCCTCAAGCGCCTACGTCCTCGCCCGCCGCCTCGGCGGCGACGGGGCGCTGATGGCCGCGATCATCGCGGTCCAGACCATCGCCGGGCTGGTCACGATCCCGCTCTGGTTGACCCTCGCGCACCTGGCGCTCGCGTGATAGGCAGGACCATGGACGAGATCGAGAAGCTGGAGCGCTGGACTGCCTCGGGCGCGCACTGGCGGGTCGTCTATCGCACCCTCGATCACGTCACGATCGCCCTCATCACCTGCACCGGCGGCGAGGTCGCCGAGTGGGTGAAGTCAGCCGATGAACACCTGCTCGGCTGGCTCGGCGCCCGCCAGTCCAGCGACGAGTGACTCAGACGACCGCAGCAGCGAGCCGGTTCAGCGACTCCTCCAGCGCCTCGGCGGGGACGGCCGGCAGCAGGGGCAGGATCTTCTTGTCCTCCACCTTGGACCAGTCATAGGCCAGCGTCACCTCGGTGGCCTCCGCGCCCTGCGGCTCCAGCGTATAGACCCACGTCCACCCGAACGGCTCCCCGCCCACCGGACCGGTGGCCCAGCCGACTAGCTTGTTCTCCGCATAGGCGATGACATGGTTGTCGGTCTGATAGTCCCCGCCCTGGGACTCGTGGTTCATGTTCATCCGAAACACCTGGCCGGTCTCCTGGATCCGGTCGGTGCGGTCGTCGGACACGATCATCTCGGACCCATCGAACTCACGGTGCCGTTGCGGCAGCGTCAGCACGTCGAAGATGTCCTTCGCGGGGGCGTCGATGAGTCGGGAGACGGTGATGCTCTTCTGATCGCTCATGACCCCACCCTGCCAAACCCCCAGATGGGGTTTGTCCGCCCCTGCGCCTAGAGTGCGTCAGCGAGTTCGATCCGCAGGGAAAGAGGAGGACGCAGATGGTGGCGATCGGCGCCCATGTGGACCAGACCGATCCGGTGGCCGAGGCGGTGGCCCGGGGAGCCGACGTGGCCCAGTTCTTCCTCGGTGACCCGCAGGGCTGGAAGGGTCCCCGGGTCGCCTTCGAGGGCGGCGCGGCCGCGCTGAAGGCCAAGGCGGAAGAGGCGGGCGTACGCCTCTATGTCCACGCCCCCTATGTGCTGAACGTCGCGTCCATGAACAACCGGGTGCGGATCCCGTCGCGCAAGCAGCTGCAGGCCCAGCTCCACCTGGCCGCCGTGATCGGCGCCGCCGGCGTGATCGTCCACGGCGGCCACGTGACCGCGAAGGACGACCCCGAGAAAGGGTTCGACAACTGGCGCAAGTGCATCGACGGGCTGGAGATGCCGGTGCCGCTGCTGATCGAGAACACCGCCGGCGGGGACAACGCGATGGCCCGCCACCTCGACCGGATCGGCCGGCTCTGGGATGCCGTGCACGATGCCGAGGGCGGCGACACCGTCGGGTTCTGTCTCGACACCTGTCACGCCCATGCCGGCGGCATCGAGCTGCCCGGAGTGGTCGAGAAAGTACGCGCGCTGACCGGCCGGATCGACCTGATCCACCTCAACGACTCCCGCGACACCTTCAACTCCGGCGCCGACCGGCACGCCAACCTCGGCACCGGCAACTGCGACCCCGAGGGCCTCGTCGAGGTCGTCGCCACCGCGGATGCTCCGATCATGCTGGAGACCCCCGGCGGGGTCGCCGAGCACGTCGCTGACATGCGGTGGCTGCTCGAGCGGCTCTGAGCGGCTCCTCAATCGGCCCACGCCGGTGTCACACGCGCCGTGGCCGGGCGGGGTCACGCGACCTGCTCCAGTTGCAGCCGATTGATGCGGAACCGGTGCTGCGCGAGCTGCTCCATGTCCTGGACGTTGTGGCTGGTGAAGATGATCGTCCGCCCCTCCTCGTGGAACTCGCGGAGCAGGTCCCGGACGCGCTCGACACTGTCGACGTCCAGTCCGTTGAACGGCTCATCGAGGATCAGGACCTGTTGGTCCTCCATGATCGCCTGGGCGAGCGCGAGCTTCTGCTTCATCCCCAACGAATAGTTCTTCACCTTCTGCGGGGTCGAGGGATTCAGTCCGACCCTGATCATCGCGGCCTGCATCTCCGGGTCGCCGATGACGTCGCGGATCCGAGCGAGCGCGCGCAGATTGTCGATCCCCGTCCGGGACGGCAGATAGCCGGGCCGGTCGATGATGACCCCGAACGACGATGGATAGTCCTGCTTCGGGCTCAGGAATCTCGGGTCGATGGTGACCGTGCCGGTGTCAGGTGTGATGAAGCGGCACATCATCTTGAACAGGACCGACTTGCCGGAGCCGTTGTGGCCCTGAATGCCATAGATCTGCCCCTGTTCGAAGGTGGCGTTGAGATTCTCGAAGACCGGGGTGCCCTTGAGGGTCTTGCTGACAGAAGAGAGTTGGATGAGGGACATCAGAGGTTCCTTTCGTGACACCGGAGACCGGGCCGGGCGAACAGCCCGCCGGCAATCAGCAGGGTGATGGCGATAGTGATGATGAGGCGCGCCGTTATGGCCAGCGTCTGGGGCCAATCGGGCGCCCAGTGCAACTGATGGAGCATGATCGGAACCCAGCCACCCTGGTTGAGCCCCGGAAAGCCCAGCACCATGGCGGCGCCAACCGCGATCACAGCGGCAATCTCCTGGCCGGAGAGCCAGCGAGCGAGGAAGACCAGGATCAGCAGCACGGCGCCCTGGAGGCTGCCATTGATTCCGAGCTGGTAGGCCATCAGCAGAGTGGGCGGGGTTTCCAATGTGTCGGTGCCGACGCCCAAGCCGACGAGGTGACCGCCGGCGAGAAGAGCGATCGAGCCGGCGAGCATGGCGAAAGAGACGCCGATCCACGGCCACACCAGACGTGCAGCCCAGCTGACGAGAGAGCGGGATCGGGTGAGCTCCGCGTGCACCCACGATCCCCCGAGGACGTCGGAGAGGCGAGCGGCGAACAGCCACACGGGCGCCAGGGCGAGGAGGGCGACGAACGAGTACTGCGTGATCTGCTGCCCGCCATAGAAGCCCTCCATGATCGCGCCCGGCAGATCCGTGGCGGTCGTCGTCAGCGCTTGCAGCAGCACCAGCGCTCCCGCGAGACCGCAGATCACCGGCGTGACGCTGATCCCGCGGACATCGGTCCGGCTCAGCAGCGTCTGGGTCACCAGAAGGCCCGTCGGGAGCCAGAGGACCGCCACCGGAGCGGCCGGGCCAAGGCTGGTGAGGGCATGCAGCAGGAAGAAGGTGTCGCTCACGTCGAATGCCTCGATCGGCCGTCGCAGCGCGATGATGGTGAGGAGCCACACCGCGACCATGACCGTGTAGCCCACCACAGGCCGATGGGTCCGCACCTGCACGAATGCGAGCAGCACGCTCACCGAAGCCAAGCCAAGGCCGAGATGCAGTGCCTGTCCCGCGACCAGTGCCGCCGCAGGAAGGCCGGTGCCGACGAAGGCATGCACCGTGAACCCGGCCAGTTCCGGATCGGTAGCGAGCGCGCTCCAGCCCCAGGTCCATGGCAATCCGACTGCGCTGACTGCCGCGGCCACGACGAACAGCCCGATGACCGCGAAGGCGTCGATCAGTGCGTGCCGATAGGACCGCGCCAGCCAGGTGATGCGGCTGTGAGAGCGAATCATGACCTGCGGCAAGGCATCCGACCGGACGCGCAGCCCCGACCGCACCAACCAGATCGGAAGGATCAGGTAGGCGATGAGGTATGGGTCGTGGACGACCTTGAGCACCTGATCCCACGCGTTGACCTGGAAGCCGTGGTGCGCGCTGAACGCCTGCAGCTCGGCACGGGCCACCAGGGCGTACGCCAAGCTCACCGCAAGGACGAGGACGTGGAAATGTGAGCCAATCGCCGGTCCCGGCAGATCTGGCCGGACTTCCGGAGCCGCCCGCCGTGGGCGGGTCACAACAGCGTGTCCCATGTGAACCTCCGTCGGATGACCACGGCGACGAGTGCGGCCGTTGCCACCACCAGTGCGACCAGCGGCAGGAATGGGGTGCCGAGCCCGAGCTGAGTCAGGTTGAACGGCATGAAGGCATTCGGCGAGACGGCCTCAAGACCGACGACCGCCATCGCGAACGTGAGCGCTTCATTGACGAGCCACGGGGTCACGAGGGCGAGAAAACGGTTCGGCATGATGATCAGGCACGCTGCCGTGGCCAGGGAATAGAGCATGCCGACCAGCCCCAGGAACACCGCGTAGCCGATCCCGAAAACCCAGGAGCCAAGCGGCAGCAGTTGCGAAAAGGTGAAGGCACCAGCCGCGTCTGCAGCGACGGCTGCTGGCGTGTGCAGCCCCATATCCCCAGGCCGGTAGGTCACGAGGCCGAGCAGCGGCTCCGCGACGTACGCCCACAGGTAGGTCATCAAGGCGATGAGGAAGCCGACCGTGAACCCCACCACCATGCTGGCTCCGAAGCGAGCGCCCAAGGTGCGCCCAATCCCATCCCGCGTCCTGGTGTACAGAAGGAAATTCTGGCTCACCTGACCCGACAGCGCGAACGCATAGGGCAATGCCACCACGAGCGGAAAGACCAGGCCGAGCCCGGACTTCCGCATGATCAGCCCGTAGAAATCAGTGGGGTGGGCCAGCATGTGGTCGCTGGCAAGGATCGTGCCGATGACGATGGGCGCCAGGCCGCCAACAGCGACGGCAAGCACGATCCCGACGAAGGTCGAGCGATTGCCCACCTCGCGAAGCATCGGTTTCATGGTGTCCCCTCCGAGAGCGGGGGGTGGTCCGTTGCCTGAACCACCCCCCTAGATGGTCAAGATCAGTACGCCCGGAAACTGCCAGAAACCTGGACGTCCACGCGCGTGCCCCAGTCGTTGCTGAACCGGACACGCGTGCTGTTACCAGCAGGGATCCGGTTATGCAGCAGGGCGGTGGTGCCGTCATCGATTCGCACCCAGGTCCCCTGGCGGCTGCCATCCCACTGCTGCAGCACGGCATCGACCTGATAGTTGCCGCCAACAATGCCCGACTTGATCGTGCCGTTGTAATCGCTGACTGACTTCCTCTGGGTGCCGGTATAGCCGTTGCCATTGAACTTGCCGACGGTGGTGTTGTAGCTCGTATACGTCGTGAGAGCGTCCGCAGTTGCGGCACCCCCCACCAGCAACCCCGCAATCAGCGCGAGGCCACCGCATCGAGCCAAGACCTTCTTCATGATGTCTCCTCCTGTCGATCGAATCCGCGTTGATTCGATATCAGGAGTCTTGCGAGCGCCCCGGCGACCCAACAGTTGTCGTTGGTTAGGTCTTTGCTCCGCCCTAACCCTCAGGCAGCGCGTGTAGGTCTACCAGCCCGTGCCTGATCGCAGTAACCAGGATCTGTGTGCGGGACCGCACCCCGAACTTGTCCCCGATCGCCAATAGGTACTGCTTCACCGTGCCCTCGGAGAGGAACATCCGCGCTGCGATCTCGCGATTGCTCAGACCATGAGCCAGCCACCCGAGCAGCTCCCGTTCTCGAGTGGACACTCTTCCCGGGCCGATAACCTCGGGATGGTCGGGCACAACCGATCGAACGAGTGACATCCGGACCTCCGGCGAGAGCGGCATCTCACCAGCCAACGCGTCGTGGATCCCCTGGACGAGGGCATCCGCTCCGCAGTCCTTCAGGAGATAGCCGGCCGCTCCAGCCTGTAGGGCAGGCACCACATGCTGATGCGTAGAGAAGGTGGTCAGCGCGATGACGCACGGGTCAGGAGCCGTCGAGGTGATGATCCGGGTCGCTTCGATGCCAGACATCCCGGGCATTTGGAGGTCCATCAGGACGACGTCGGGCCGATGCTCTTCGAACAGCGAGACGGCCTCCCGGCCGTTGTACGCCTGCGCGACCAAGCGAAAAGTCTCACGTTGGCTGAAGAAGGCGACGAAAGCCTCCTGGACGAGCGAATCGTCATCGGCCAAGAGGAGCGTGATAGGAACCACAAAAGTGGAATCTACCGCAACTCAGGCGGGCGTGGGCAGCATCGCTTCGACCGCCCATCGACTGCCTTGTGGCCCCGCCCCGAAGGACCCACCCAGCAAGTCGACGCGCTCCCGAAGGCTTCGCAGCCCCCACCCGGACGTCAAGCTCGCGTCGTCGGGCTCTCTTGAATCGCCGTCCCCTCTGGAGCCCAAGTCGTTCACAATTCTCAGTCGCACCTCGCCGACTGAGCGGGAGATCGTCAGCTCACACGGGTGCCCCGCGGGGGCGTACTTCAAGATATTCGTCACGGATTCCTGCACGATCCGGCTCAGCGTCTTCTGATGGGCCAGGCCGAGGTCATCAAGGCCCTCGGCCATGGTCACCGCCAGCGGCCGGTCGTGGTCGGCCAGAACGCTCGCGAAGTGGTCAACGGCCTCGACGATCTTGCGGGGACATGTGAGGTCGTCGGTCGAATCCGCGGCGGAGGGAGCGTTGAGTACGCCCACGAGCGCGCGCAATTCCTCCAAGGCCGAGCGGCTGGAAGCCTCGATCCGATCCATCGCTGCGCGCAGCTCCGCAGGGTTCGGCGCATCTCGATGCCCCATCACTTGCAGTGAGATCAACGAGAGGTGATGAGCAACGACATCGTGCAGTTCGCGGGCGAGCTGCCGCCGTTCCGTGAGCCTGATCTCGGCGTTCTCCTCTTGAAGGCGGGCTATCGCAACCTGGGCCTTGACCCGAGACGACAGGAACGCCCGCAGCAGCAGACCCAGGAGCACCGCCATCAATTCGACGAGCATGGTCGCCCAAAAACTGACTGAGTCA
>JAUNRO010000005.1 GCA_030544185.1 Propionibacteriaceae bacterium
AATAGGTGTAGCCACCGTCGGCGGTCCGCTTGATGCGGTTGACCACGATGCCGGCCACGTGACCACCGGACTTCTCCAGGGAGTCGAGGGTCTGGGTCAGTTGCGCGCGATGGGTCTGGCCAGCACCGACCACGACGATCACCCCGCCCGTCAGGCGGGCGAGCACGCCGGCGTCGGCGACGGGAAGCACCGGTGGGCAGTCGAGGAGGACCGTGTCATATTCCTCCGCCGCGCGCGCAAGCAGCGCCTGCATCCGCCGCGAGCCCAGGAGTTCGCCCGGGTTCGGCGGGATGGTGCCTGCGGGCAGGACGTGGAGGTTGCCCTCCTGACCATAGGGCTGGACGACATCCTCGAGATCCGCGCGACCGATCAGCACGGTCGTGAGGCCCACCGACGAATCCATGGCGAAGGACTCGCCGACGCGGGGGCGACGCAGGTCGGCATCGATGAGCAACACGCGCTGGTTGGCCTCCGCGAGCGACATCGCGAGGTTGATGGTCGTGGTCGACTTGCCCTCGGCCGGCATGGAGGAGGTGACCAGCAACGCCCGGGGACCGTGGTCCACGTTGACGAACTGGAGCGTGGTGCTGAGCCGGCGATAGGCCTCGGCGCGGTGGCCCAGCGGATCGGACTCGAGCACCAGTGGCGTCTCGGGATGGCTGTCCAGCGGCACGGAGGCGACGACCGGGATTTCGGTGACCTGGGCGATGTCGCCGGAGTTGCGAAGGCGGGTGTCGAGCTGTTCCCGCAGCAACGAGACGCCATAGCCCAGCGCGAGACCCAGCAACAGGCCGGCGGCGAGGTTCTGCGCCACCCGCGGAGAGGTCGGCCGCTCCGGAGTCAGGGCGGGGGCGATCACGGTTGCCTGCACCGCAGACTGGCCCGTTGGGGTCTGCGGGGTCAGATTCTGAGAGGCCTGCGTCAGCTCGTGACCGACGGCGTTCGCGATCGCCGCCGACTGCGCCGGATCGGGGTCGGTCACGGTGATGCGCACGATCACAGTCTTCTGCGGCACGGTCGCGGTCACCCGGCCGGCGAGATCGGCCGAGGTCATGTCCAGGTTGAGCTCGTCGATGACCGGCTGCAGCACGACGGGCGCAGTGGCTACCTCCGCGAAGGACTGGACCTGCTTCTCCGCATAGGTGGAGCCCTGGGCCAGGTCGCCCGCCGAACTGGCGCTCTGGACCGCGAACAGGATCGAGGTCTGGGCCGTATAGCGAGGGGTGCTCAGCAGCGAGAGCAGCGACGCGGCGCACAGGCCGAGCAGAGCGAAGGCCACGATCGCGCGCCAGTGCGCGCGGGCGATCTTCAGGTAGTCCGAGAGTTCCATGTGATCCTTTCACTTCCCGCTGAGCAACAAGCCGCTGATCGAGCCAGCAGCAATCGGCGTCCCATTGAATCCGCGTTCTGCCAGATGCTCCGGGGAACGCGGCGCAACGGCCACCCGCGAAATCAACGAGTGCTCGGTTTGCGTGCTGTCCTCGTGATCGCTGAACAACACCTCGTGCAGCTTCTCACCCTCCCGCAGGCCGGTGAACACGATCTTTATATCTTTGTCGGCTTGCTGAATCAGACGTTCAGCAACTTCCACGATGCGCACCGGCTCGCCCATGTCCAGCACGAGCACATCGGCCGAGCGGCTGAGGACCGCCGCCTGGAGCGTCAGCTCGCAGGCCTCGGGGATCGTCATGAAATAGCGGGTGACCTCGGCATCCGTCACCGTGACGGGGCCGCCGGCTTCGATTTGCTGACGGAAAGTATGCAGCACGGAACCACGCGATCCGAGGACATTTCCGAATCGGACGGAGACGAAAATGCCGGAAGAATTGAGGGCGTGCCAGGCTGTGATTTCTTCAGCAATTCTCTTGGATGAGCCAAGGACGCTGGTGGGATCGGCGGCTTTGTCGGTCGAGATGTTTACGAACCTTTCAACCCCATATCGGGCCGCTGCTTCGAGCACGTTTCGAGTGCCGAGGACATTCGTCTTCCAGGCCTCGTCCGGATATTGCTCCAGCAGTGGCAGGTGCTTCAGAGCTGCGGCATGGAAGACCACTGCGGGCCGGTGGTCCCGGAAGACCCGGTCCAGGGCCTCCGGATCGCGAATATCGCACAGCACCATGTCGGGGGTGTCGAGCAGGCCGGTGCCATAGATCGACAGCTGCGTGCCGTGCAGGCCGGACTCGTCGCGGTCCAGCAGCACCAGCTCGCGCGGTCCGAAGCGGTGCACCTGACGGGCGATCTCGGAGCCGATCGAGCCGCCGGCGCCGGTGACGAGGACCACCTTGTCGTGCAGGTTGTGCGAGATCTCGCGCAGGTCCGTGCGGATCTGCTTGCGACCCAACAGGTCGGTGACATCGACCTCCTGGACCTGCGCCAGTTCGACCTTGCCGTCCACGAGTTCCTTCAGCGGCGGCAGGACGAGCATCCGCCGGCCACTGGTCTCGACGGCATCGGTGACACTGCGAATGAGTTCCTGCGGAGCGTTGGCGATGGCGAGCAGCACCGCCTCGGCGCGCCACGTATCGGCCAGATCGATCAGCTCCGCGCCGGTGCCGAGGACGCGGATGCTCCCGATGTGCAGGTTCTGCTTGCGGAGATCGTCATCGACGAAGCCCACGACTTCGTAAGGCGAATCGGCGCCGCTCGACAGGATCATGCGCGAGATCTCGATGCCGGCATTGCCCGCGCCATAGATGATGACGCGTTCGGCTTGTTCGTTCTTGCCCAGGGCCAGCTGCAACAGGGCGCGGAGCACGAAGCGACCCGCCGCCATCAAAAGCAGGGCGCCGAACGGCACCAGGGCGACCACCCCACGCGGGCCGTCGCGGAGAACGAACAGGAAGAGGATGGACAGACCGAGCCACAAGACGAGCGCGGTCCGCGCGAGGTGGGCAGCCTCCTCGAAACTGCCGATGCGAAAGCGGCCCCGATAGGCCATGGAGAGCCAGCCGATCAGGAGTTGCCCGACCCCGCCGGCCGCCGCGTACAGCAGCACGGTGCGCCAGATGTCCTCCGGCAAGCGGAAGTCCCAACGGGCGGCTACGAGCGCCAAGGTTGCGAGGAACCAAGCCGCGACGTCCCAGATGGCCAGCGTGAGCCGACGGAAACGCGCATGTTGTGCCATTCGCGATATTGTGTCCATTATTTACCCCCGAGCGGGATCATAGTGGACGCAACTGTGACAAGCACAATGCTTGCCAGCTTGCGGCATGACATTAGCACCCGACATTCAACGGCTGCTTGAGGGCTCGGCGAGTCCCGAGATTCCGGAAGCTTCCGGAATTGAGATCATCCCGGTAATCGCAAATGCTCACCCTCCCGCATTGCCAGGCCCTCGGAAATGAGGGCGGTGAGCGCCCGCTCCCGTTGCGCTGCGTCGGCCCAGACGGCGTCGAGCCGAGCGGCCGGGACGGGCTCGTCCGCCTCGCGCAGAACCTGCAGCAGCAGCCCACGAACCTGCCGGTCGGTCCCGGCGTACGCCTGCCCCCGGCGGGGCGGGCCGTCATGGGCCGGGCGGCCGGCGGCGAGCCAGGCGCATTCGGTGCGCACGGGGCAGTCGTCGCACCGGGGCCGGGCCGCCGTGCAGACCACGGCGCCCAGCTCCATCGAACCGGCCGCCCAGACGGCGGCTCCCGTCCGGGGAAGCACGGCGAGCGCGAGGCGGCGTTCCGCCGCGGTCGGTGCCTGGGTCGGGAACTCGATTCCGGTGAACACCCGGGAAAGCACCCGGCGGACGTTGGTGTCGAGCACCGGATGGCTCTGGCCGAAGGCGAAGCTGGCGACCGCTGCCGCCGTATAGGCGCCGACCCCCGGCAGCGCCCTCAGCTCCTCGAGGGTCTGGGGCACCTGCCCATCGTGCTCCGCATCGATGGCCACGGCCGCGGCGTGCAGGCGCAGAGCCCGGCGTGGATAACCCAGCCGGCCCCAGGCGCGGATGGCCTCACCGGCCGGCTCCGCCGCGAGCGCTGACGGGGTGGGCCACCGCTCCAGCCAGCGCCGCCAGGGTTCGAGCACGCGGCTGACCGGGGTCTGCTGCAGCATGAACTCGCTGACGAGGATCCCCCAAGGACTGCAGTCCGGCCGCCGCCATGGCAGATCGCGGGCCTGGTCGGCGAACCAGTCGCGCACGGCCGTGGTCACCCGGCGAGCGGCCGCGGGCGTCGGGGTGGCGTCGGGCGAAGGGGGGCTCGGCATGGCGCCGACCTTAGACGAACCCCCCAGCGTGGCGTGGCGACGAGCCTCCCGGGCCCTGGGAACCTACAGTGCAGGCATGGAGGGACTGCTGCATCCCGTTGGGCCTGAGGACGTGCGCACCTATTGGATCAGGCGCGGCGCTGCGCTGGCGGTGCTCGTCGTCGCGTTGATCGTGATCGGGACGATGATTTCGAGCATCGGCCGGGCCGAGGGGCCCGAGACCGAGCCGGCCGGTCACCCACCCGCGGCCTCCGCCCCGGTGGATCCGGCTGCCGGCGATCCCGGCGAGCAGAAGCCGCCACCGGCGGATCCCGCCGACTCCGTCATCGACGAGGAAGCGGTGCCGATGCCAGCGTCCGCTCAGACCGCGCCCGCGACCCCGCGCACTACCCCCACTGCGAGCCCCGCCCCGCAGCAGCAGCAGACGCCGTCGGCCTCCGCGCGGCCGGCTGAGCAGGAACCGTTGGAACCGGAGCCGGCGAACACCTTCCACCGAACCGCCTCGCCGGCGGCGAACTGAGCGATTATTCGAGCGGCTGGGCATACATCGTCTCGGCGATCTGAGTCAGCAGGTCCCGGATCATCCTGGCCCGGTGGTCACCGACGCCCTCGACCTCGCGCAGCTCAGCCGATGAGGCGCCCATGATTCCCTGCAACCCGCCGAAGTGGCAGATCAGCCGTTGCGCCACGCTGGCCGGCAGCCGCTGGATGCCCGCCAGCTGCCGATAACCGCGGGCCGTGACCGCCACGTCCAGCGGTTGGGAGAATCCGATCGCGCGGGCGACCAGCGCGTTGTCCAGCAGCTCGCTGTCGCTCAACTCCGACAGGTGATCGAAACCGAACTCCTCGGCATCATCGCCGCGATAGTCGGTCGTCAACAGTGCAGCGAGCGACCCCACCCCGGAATCGACCTCGACGAGCTGCAGCCCGATCAGCCGCCCGTCGGTGCCGAGCTGGCTCACATAACCCGCCGTTTCCGTCTCCAGGCGGCGGACCATCTCCAACCGCTGGCCGATGAGCGCGACGTCGCGGATCGTCACCTGGTCCTGGACCTCGAGGGTGGACAACCGGGCCAGCAGTTGCTGCAGCCGGGTGCGATAGCGCTCCAGCGTCTGCAGCGACAGGTTTGCCCGTCCTAGGATGGCCGGGGGTGCTTCGATCGGGAAGCGCTGGTCGTCAAGAAAGATCGCAATGGTGTTCATCGACGCCGACACCGTGACCACGGGGCATCCGGTCTGCTGCGCGACGCGCTCCGCGGTCCGGTGCCGGGTGCCGGTCTCGAGGGTTGGCAGCTGGGGGTCGGGCATCAGCTGGACGCCGGCCGCGAGGATCCGGTCGCAATCGGCCGAGAGCACGATCGCGCCATCCATCTTGGCCAGCTCGCGCAACGCGGTGGGGGTGAAGGGCTCGTCCAGCACGAACCCACCGGTGCTGATCTCGCGGACGACCGGCGTGGCGCCGAGGACGATGAGCGCGCCGGTGCGACCACGCAGGATCCGCTCCAGGCCAGCCCGCAGCAGCGTCCCCGGCGCGAGCTGGGCGCGCAGTTCGTGGGCGCGGGCCTCGGTGTCGGTCACGTCTTGTGAGCTCCTGTGAAGAAGGGTCAGTCTTCATTATGCAGCGGGGCTGGGCTCAGCGCCTCGGCCAGCGCATGCGGCAACGTCGTGCACTCCACCACCCGCATCCCCCGCACGGCCCGGCGCCGCGGCTCGGCACCGCGCTCCGCGGGCACGACCGCGGTATCGAACCCGAGCCGGGCCGCCTCGGCGATCCGCCGCTCCAACCCGGGCACCCGGCGCAGCTCCCCGGCCAGCCCGACCTCGCCGATCGCCACCAGGCGGTTCACTCCGCGCGGTCCCATCACCGGCCGGTCCTTCGCGGCCGAGGCGATCGCCAGCGCACTGGCGAGATCGGCGGCGGGGTCGAAGATCCGGGCGCCGCCGACGGTTGCGACATAGATGTCGCGGTTGTGCAGCTCGATCCCGGCGCGACGCTGCAGCACCGCCGTCAGCATCGTGACGCGCGCGTTCTCGAGGCCCTGGCTGACCCGGCGCGGGTTCTGCTGTGCCGGGGAGGGCGCGACGAGCGCCTGGATCTCGGCCAGCAGCGGGCGGCGGCCCTCCATCGTCACGGTCAGGCAGGTCCCGGGGACTGCTTCGGCGTGTTGGGAGGTGAACAGCCCGGACGGGTCGGGCACCTCGACGATGCCCTCGTCGGTCATCTCGAAACAGCCGACCTCGTCCGCGGGACCGAACCGGTTCTTCGCCGCCCGGACCATCCGGAACCCGGAATGGCGGTCGCCCTCGAAATTGAGCACCACATCGACCAGGTGTTCCATCGTGCGCGGCCCGGCGATCGTGCCCTCCTTGGTGACGTGGCCGACGATGATCACCGCCATCGGAGAACGCTTGGCCACCCGGACCAGCGCGCCGGTGGTTTCGCGGACCTGCGTGACTCCGCCCGGCGCGCCGTCGGCCTCCGCTGTGGACACCGTCTGGACCGAGTCCAGCACCAGCAGGCTCGGCCCGACCTCGTCGACATGGCCGAGGATCGTGCCGAGGTCGGTCTCGGCCGCCAGGAACAGCTCATCGGCCAGCGCCCCGGTGCGCCCCGCGCGCAACCGCACCTGGGCGGCCGACTCCTCGCCGGTGACATAGAGCGTCCGCCGCCCGGCCGCGGCCCAGCGCGCCGCCACCTCCAGCAGCAGGGTCGACTTGCCCACGCCCGGCTCTCCGGCCAGCAGCACCACCGCGCCCGGCACCAAGCCGCCGCCGAGCACCCGGTCCAGCTCCGCCACACCCGTCAGGTCGCGTTCGGTCAGTTCGGCCGCCACCGATGCGATCGGGACCGCGCGCGCGGCCGGGGCTTGGGCAGCGACCTCGCGGACCCGAGGCGCTCCCGCCTCGCTCACCGAGCCCCAGGCCTGGCACTCACCGCAGCGGCCCACCCACTTGGCGGTCGTCCAGCCACATTCGCTGCAGCGATAGGGGGAAGTCTTCAATGCTCGTGCCATGGTCGGCACCCTAACGCCGACCTCCGACATCGCTCAGGGACGCACGCCCGTCGAATCAGCAGTTCGGGCCGGTGCAGCTGTTCGGGAACCTGGCCAGATAGTCGTCCAGGCGATCCTCCCGCAGGGCCGCGCCGAGCTCGGCCATCTGCTCGTGGTCCACGTTCACGATCGCCTGGTCACCAGCCCAGCCGGTGCCTGTGATCGGGGCCTGGAACCGGACGATGTCGTTGCCGCCACGGATGCGCATGGACAGGGCGGTCTCTCGGATCTCCTCATTGGTGAGGCCGCGGTCGACGGTGACCGCGCCGGACAGCTGGGTCAGCATGGCATCGACGGTGGCCGGGTTCGCCAGCACGCTCGGTCGAGCGGCCTTGTCCAGGATCGCGCTGACCACATCGCGCTGGTTCTCCGCGCGATCGAGATCGCCGTTGGGGAGGTTATAGCGCTCGCGCACGTAGGCCAGGGCGGCCGCACCGCGCAGCTCCACCATCCCGGCGGGGAAATAGTGCCCGCCCTCGTGGGACGTCCGTAACGCCCGCTTGTTGAAGACCTCGACGCCGCCGAGCGCCTCGGTGATCTGGATGAACCCCTCGAAGTCGACGACCGCGGCGTGGTTCATCGGCGTGCCGGTGAGCTGCTCCAGGGTGCGGATCGTGAGCGCCGGGCCGCCGAAGGCGTACGCCCAATTGATCTTGCCCTTGCCATGTCCGGGGATGTCGATCCACATGTCGCGGGGGAAGGAGATGAGATAGACCTTGTCGCGGCTGGCGTTCACATGGGCCACGATCAGCGTGTCGCTGCGCCCGGGGTCGGCGCCACCATAGGAGTCGCTGCCCAGCAGCACGTAGTTGATCCCCTGCGCTTGGGGAAGCGGGCTCGGTGCCGGGCCGCCCGTGCCCGCGGCGTCGCCCTCCCCGGAGCCCGGCATGAGATCCTCGCGCGCCAGTTCGGACAGGGCGGACTCGACCCGCTGGGAATACCAATTCGCGGTCAGTCCGCCGGCGAGCAGGAGCACGAGGAGCCCGGCGAGGACGGCGACGACGATCGTGCGCCGGGACTTGGCCCGGCGGGGCCGCCGGTCAACCCGTTGCACCGTCGGGTCGTCCTCGAACAGCGAGAGTCCGTCGCTCACATTTCCCTCCGTGGGTCCACCTGGGCAGCAGCTCCGCAGGCGGCGGAACGATTGCTTGTGCAAATAGATTAGCGGTGGATGATCGCTCCTCAGTGAAGCAGGCACGGCCGGTCAGCGCTTGTCGGCCTTCCGGAACCGGATACATTGTCGCGCATGCAAAAGAAGTGGCCGATGGTCGGATTGGGTCTTCTTGCTGTGGTGACGCTTGTCTTGATGGCGCTGGCGCTCCTGCACGTGCGCCCGACGAGCACCGCAGCGATTCCCGCGGACCCCGCGGCCACCGCGGCGCCGGAGACATCGCCGGCGGCGGCCGAGGATCCGGGATCACCGGCTCCGACCGATAGGCGGGAAACGCCCGGCGCGCCGCGCGAGAGCACGCTCCCGGAGATCAAGGAGGCGCTCGCCGGCCCGGTCCGGATCGCCGTCGTCGGTGATATCACCGGCATGGACGAGCCGGATGTCGGTGCGACCCGCTGGGTCACCCTCTGGGCCCAGCAACTGGCCGAGGATCGCCCGGTCCAGTTGCACAAGGCGACGGCCGTCGGGCGATTCGCGGCGCCCGAGAGGCTCGGCTCCGGGACGGGAGCCCCGATCGACATCCTCAACGCCAGCAATCAGCCCGCGCTGCTCGACGCCATCATCGCCGACGCAGGCTCCCTGGTCCCGCCCGAGACCGACCTCGTGATCGTGAACGTCGGGCACACCGAGGCGGAGGCCGAGCTCGCGGACAACCTCACGAGCCTGCGGGAAGAGGTGCCCGCGACCACCATGATGCTGGTCATGCTGCAGAACCCGCAGCGAGGCGGTGGGCAGGCGGCGCAGCAGGCGCGGGTCGAGGCCGTGCGGAGCTGGGCGCAGCGCAACAACGTGGCGAGCGTCGACGTCCACCGTGCGTTCTTCAACGACCCGCGGCCGCTCGCGCAGCTCGTGCTCGAAGACGGAAAGACCCCCAGCCGGGTGGGCGCTCAGGCCTGGCGGGATGCGATGGCCGCGGCGCTCGCCTGAGCGGACGCTGCCGAGAGCGGCTCGCGGGCTTCAGCTCTTGCGCACCGCTTCATCGATGGCCTGCACCGCGTGGCGGATCTGTGCCTCGACGGTCCCGAAGACGGCATCGGACTGACGGAACGGATCGTCGATATCGTCCTCGGCGGGATCGGTGGCCCGCGCCCGGGACCGGGTCTGCGCAGCCCAGGGCAGCAATTCCCGCAACGCCTCCCCGGTGGTGTCCGCCGTGGCGGCCGGGGCGTCCGGCAGGCTCAGGATCCGCGCGAACTCGCGCAACGTGAACGCGCGCCGCACGGCCGCCGGGAACGCCTCAAGGGCGCGGCCGCGATGCTCCCTGGTCATCGCCAGCACGAGATCTGCCTCGCCGACGATCTCCGCAGTGAGCGCGCGGGCGGCGAAGCCGTCGGTGCTCATCGGCAACAGGACGGCCATCTGGGGATCGACGGCGTGCCCGACCAGTGCGCCCGTGCCGGCGCTGCTGACCTCGACGGAGGGGCCGAGGGCGGAGCGCAGCAGGTATTCCGCGGCTGGGGATCGGCAGACGTTTCCGGTGCAGATGGTGAGGATGGTGAAAGGCGCGTCGGACATTGCGCTATTCAACCATCGACGGCCCGCGCGGCGACCTCCAGGATCCGGCTGTTGGCCTCCGCCTCGCCGATGCTCACCCGCACCCCGTCCCAGATCCCGCCCGAAAGATAGGGCCGGACCATCAGGCCGGCCTCGGTGAAGGCCCGGGCGTACGCCTCGGTGCGCTCGCCGGCGCCGAACCAGACGAAGTTGGCCTGCGTGTCCGGCAGCTCCCAGCCGAGTTCGGCGAGTCCGGCCATCAGGTCATCGCGTGCCGCCACGAGCTGGCCCACGCGGGCCATCGCGGCGTCATGGCTCGCCAGCGCCGCGAGCACGGCGGCCTGCGCGGGCACCGAGATCCCGAACGGCAGCGAGACCGCACGGATCGCGCCGGCGAGCGTGGGCTCCGCCACGGCGTACCCCACCCGGAAGCCCGCCAGCCCATAGGCCTTGGAGAACGTCCGCAGGACCACGACGTTCGGTTGGTCGCGCCCCAGCTCGAGCCCGCGGGCGGCGGCGGGATCGGTGATGAACTCGACATAGGCCTCGTCGACCGCGATCAACACATCCGCCGGCACCGCGGCGATGAACTCGGCCAGCTCGTCGTGGCCGACCGCCGGGCCGGTGGGATTGTTCGGGGTGCAGACCAGCACCGCGCGAGTGCGCGGGGTGATCGCCGCAGCCATCGCGGAAAGATCGTGGGTGCCGTCCGGACGCAGCGGGACCTGGACGCCGACGGCCCCGCACACCTGCACGGCAATGGGATAGGCCTCGAAGCTGCGCCAGGCGTACACGACCTCGTCCCCGGGCTCGCACACCGCCTGAAGCAGGTGATAGAGCACCGCGACCGAGCCGGTGCCGAACGCCAACTGGTCCTCGGCCACGTCGATCCCGGGGGTGGACAGGTGCTCGGCGAGGGCCGTGATGATCGCCGCATTCGCCATGTCGGGATAGCGGTTCATCTCCGCGCAGCTCTCGGTGACCGCGGCAAGCACTTCGGGCAGCGGCGGGAACGGGTTTTCGTTGCTGGAGAGTTTGAAGGTGCGTTGGGCGCCCGCCGTGGCGGGCTTCCCGGGTTTGTAGGCGGGCAGGCCGGCAACCGCCGGGCGGATGGGAACCCTCATCGTCAGATGCGGACCTTGCCGTTGGCGGTGCGGAAATGGGCCGCGACGATGCCCGGCTGGCCATGCGGAGCGATCCACTCGATCTCGAAATCCAGATCGCCGATCAGGTTGGCCTTGCAGCCCAGCCAGTCCTACAGGCGCGTGCGGTCGCCAGCGATCTCGAGCCGGATCAGCTCCACCGAACCCTCCAGGGCCTTCGGCAGGACCGATTCCTCGCTGACCCACTTGATGAAGAACGGCAGTTGCGGGTCGGCCTGGAGGCCCTTGACGCCGAGCTGCTTCCATTCCAGGAGCCGTCCGTCGGGAAAGTGCCGGCTTCCATCCACCGACTGGCGGCCGAGGCGACGCTCGAACACGGTGATGTCGTCCACCGACAGGGCCCAGCCGAGCCAGCCACCGCCAGCCTCGGAGCGGGCGCGGACGACCTGGCCGAAGGGCGCCTTGTCGGCGACCGGGTGCTCCAGGACCTCCACGATCTCGATGTAGCGATCGCCGGCCAGCGGGATCAACCGGTTGCGCGTCCCGAACCGGGGATGGAACCCGCCGTCCCGGGAATCCTCACCCAGAGCGGCGCTGAGCCGATCCGCAGTTCCCCTGAGCCCCTCCGGGCCCGCTGCGAAAACAAGATGGTCGACGTGCATGGCCTTATTGTGGCCCCCGCCGCTGCTATCCCCGAATCGGGGGTGCGATTTCGCGAATCGCTGATTGCGTGCTAAGGAGTCGATTTCCGGGCGGTCAACGGACGGTCTCGGCGGCCGTTGTCGCCGGATGCCGGGTGGAGCCTCGGCTGGCCTCGAACGCCTCGCAGTGGGTCACCAATTCCTGGTAGGCCGCGGCGCCCATCAACTCGCTGAGTTCCGCCGCGTTGCTGCGATAGACCGGCTCGAGGGCGGTGTGGGCATCGGAGTTGGAGGTGCAGTACCAATCGAGGTCGTGACCGCCCGCACCCCAGCCGGCGCGGACGTATTCACCGATCGTGACCTCCAGATAGCTGGTCTCGTCCCCGCGGTCCACGGTGCGGTATTGCCGGCGGATCGGCAGCTGCCAGCAGACATCGGGTTTGGTCTCGACGATCGGCCGGCCCTCGCGCTGGGCCAGCGCGTGCAGGGCGCAGCCATAGCCACCGGCGAAGCCGGGGCGGTTGTGGAAGATGCAGGCACCGTCGACGACCCGGGTCTTGCGGTCCGGCTGCTCCCCGGGCTCGAGGTGTTCCGCGGGCTCCAGCTCGGCCCAGCCGTGCGCGGCGCCCTCTGCGGCGTACTCCCACGTCTCGGGGGTCAGCCGGCGCACAGCTCTCGCCACCCGCTGCTCATCCTCGGCGTCGGCGAAATGGGCGCCGTGGGTGCAGCAGCCGTCATCGGGACGGGATTCATAGATCCCCGGACAGCCCTGACCGAAGATGCAGTGCCAGCGTGAGGTCAGCCAGGTCAGATCGCAGCGGAAGACCTGTTCGGCACCCTCGGGGTCGCCGAACTCGACGAAAGTCCGTGGGAACGGCAACGAGATCTCAGGCATGCGGATCAGTATGGGACCCGCGCAGCGCGGGAGTACATTTCGGTGCGTGCGTCTGGGAGTTCTCGACATCGGATCCAATACCGTCCACCTGCTCGTGGTCGATGCGCGGGTGGGTGGTGCGCCGAGTCCTGCGGCCTCCCACAAGCGCGAGCTGCGGCTGGCCGAGCACCTGGCCGATGACGGGACGATGACCCGCCAGGGCATCGACCAGCTCATCGCGATGGTGGAGTCCTCGCGGGTGTTCGCGGAGGATTCCGGCTGCGCCAAGGTGCTGCCGTTCGTGACGTCCGCGCTGCGCGAGGCCGTCAACTGTGACGAGGTGATCGCCGAGTGCCGCGCCGCGACGGGCGTCGAGCTGCGCGTGCTGTCGGGCACCGACGAGGCCCGCGCCACGTTCCTGGCCGCCCGGCGGTGGTTCGGCTGGTCCGCCGGGACGCTCAGCGTGTTCGACATCGGCGGTGGCTCGGTGGAGGTCGCGACCGGGCGTGACGAGGAGCCCGAGGTGGCGCTGTCGGTGCCGGTCGGCGCGGTGCGGATGGCGCGTGAGTTCGGGCCCAAGGATGTGGCGGGGATCAGGAGGTACGCCCGGGCCGAGATCGGGTCGGTCATCGGCGATGTCCTGCGGCGCGGACCCTATGACCGCGCGGTGGCTACGTCGAAGACCTTCAAGATGCTGGGCCGGCTCACCGGCGCGGCGCCGTCCGGTGAGGGCATCTATGTCCGTCGCGTGCTGTCCAAGCAGCGGCTCTCCGATGCGATCGCCAAGATCGTCGACATGCCGATCGAGAAGCGCTCGGAGCTGGCCGGGGTCTCGGCCGGCCGGGCGCCCCAGTTGCTGGCCGGTGCGGTGGTCGCCGAGTCGGTGATGGACCTCGCCGGGGTGAGCGAGCTCGAGCTGTGCCCCTGGGCGCTGCGCGAGGGGATCATCCTCAATTACCTCGACCACCTCGAATATTTCGCCACCGGCTCGCTGCAGGCCCGCAGCCTCGGCCAGCGCATGCAGCTGCCCACCCAGGACATCGATGACTGACGCCGGTGGCCTCTTGCGTGGGGCTCGCGCAGCTCGCGCGGGTGCCCCCGGCCGAGCCCGGCGGCTCTTCGGGACTGCCGCCCCGCGAGGTCGGCGGGTAGGGTGAGCGGGGTGAGTTCCCAACCGCCGGACCAGGGTGCCCGCACGCCTCGCGTCGCTCTGAGCACCTCGTCGGTCTATCCCGAGACGACGTCGGCCGCGTTCGAATGGGCCGGTCGGCTGGGTTATGACGCCGTCGAGATCATGGTCGGCACCGATGCGCTGTCGACCGATGTGGACGCGGTCCAGCGGCTGCGCGACCACCACCAGATCCCTGTCGTGTCGGTGCACGCCCCGACGCTGCTGCTGTTGCCCCGGGTGTGGGGGACCGACCCGTGGGAGAAGCTCGAGCGCTCCGCCCGCGCGGCGCTGCAACTGGGGGCGTCCACCGTCGTGGTGCATCCGCCGTTTCGCTGGCAGGGCACCTATGCGAAGAACTTTCTCGCCGGGATCAAGCGGCTCACCGAGACGACCGGCATCACCTTCTGCCTCGAGAACATGTATCCCTGGCGCGCCCCCCGTGGTGAGTTCAAGGCCTATCTGCCGAACTGGGATCCGAGTGAGCTCGAATACGACCACCTGACCCTTGACCTGTCCCACGCCTCCACGTCCAAGCAGGACTCGCTGGAGCTCGCCAAGGAGTGGGGCGAGCGGCTCAAGCACGTGCACCTCACCGACGGCACCGGGTCGTTCATGGACGAGCACATGGTCCCCGGCCGGGGCGACCAGACGGCCGACGAGCTGCTGCACTATCTGGGCGAGTCCGGCTATGGCGGCGATGTGATCCTGGAGATCAACACCCGCGGGGCCAAGACCCGCGACGAGCGCGAGCGCGATCTGTATGAGTCGCTCGTCTTCACCCGCACCCACCTCGCCGCCGCCGAGCGGGCCCGGGCAAGCGGTGGATCCGACGCCTGAGCGCTCGGGCTCGCCAGAGCCTGCGACGTCGGCGCGGGGGGTGGCTGCGGAGCGTTGTGCGGCCCGCCCACGCTGGGGGCTAGAGATCTTGGTCGTCCTCGGTGTCTCCCTGGGCGAGTCCGCGGTCTATTCCATCCTGCGCATCATCGAGCGGATGACCCGCCCCGAACCCCTCTCGGCGCAGACGTCGACCATGAACACCTCCGCGACCCCGGACCGGCCGTGGCTCGACCTCGCCTATCAGCTAGCCAATCTTGCCTTCCCCCTGGTCCCGGTGCTGCTCGCGCTCTATCTGCTCTGGCTCGCAGCGGGCCCGCCGGCCTGGCCGGGGGACGACCCGGGCGTACGCCCCTGGCATCGGATGGGCTTCGACCTGCGCCGGCCGTGGTCCGATCTGGGCAAGGGGTTTGCGGTCGCGGCCGGGATCGGCATCCCCGGGCTCGGCTTCTATCTCCTTGCCCGCGAGATCGGGATCAATACCAACGTCGCGCCTGCGAACCTCGCCGAGAATTGGTGGACGGTGCCGGTCTATCTGCTGGCCGCGGCCATGAACGGCGTCCTGGAAGAAGTGCTCATGCTCGGCTGGCTGTTCCTGCGGCTGCGCCAGCTGGAATGGTCCTGGGCTGGCGTCGTGCTCGTTTCCGCCGTCGTGCGCGGCAGTTATCACTTCTATCAGGGCTTCGGCGGGTTCGCCGGCAACCTCGTCATGGGGATCGTGTTCGGGGCGCTGTTCCTGCGCTGGCGGCGGGTGGGCCCGTTGGTCGTGGCGCACACGTTGCTGGATGTCGTGGCGTTCGTGGGGTACGCCCTGGTGGCGCCGCACGTCGATTGGCTCTGAGGCGCTCAGCGCGCCGGTGCGGGTGGCTCGGTCTGTTCCGCCTCGAACTGCAGGCCGCCGGGGGGCTGGTCGGCATAGGACTTGGGGTCGGCGTCGGGCTCGAGGTGACTGAGGACGCGGAGCCCCGGCACTGCCGCCTGAAGCTCGGCCTCCAGGTCCTCGACATAGTCGTGGCCACGCTTGACGGTCCAGTCACACGGGACCAGAACGTGCAGCGTGGCGTACCGCTGCTGACCGGCCACCCGCGTCAGCACGCCGTGGAAGGCGACCTGCCCGTCGGTGCGCCGGTTGAGGATCTCGGTGATTGCCTCGTTCTCCTCCGGCGGGAGGGTGACGTCGAGCAGGCCCGCCGCCGACTCGGTCAGCAATTTCGCGCCGGTGATCACGATGTTGACGCCGACGGCGAAGGCGACGATCGGGTCGAGGCGGTCCCAGCCGGTCAGCCAGACCAGGCCCACGCCGGTGACCACACCGACCGAGGTGAGCACATCGGTCCACAGGTGCTTGCCGTCGGCGGTGAGGGTGAGCGACCGGTGCCGGCGCCCGGCCCGGATCAGCACCCAGGCGACGAGCCCGTTGATCACCGACGCGACGATCGAGATGGCCAGGCCGATGCCGACCCGCTCCAGCGGCTGCGGGTTGAGGAACCGCACGACCGCGCTCACCAGGATCACCCCGGCGGCGACGAGGATCATGAGGCCCTCGATGAGGGCCGAAAAATACTCCGCCTTGGTCCGTCCGAAGGGGAATTTCTCGCTCGCTGGTGCTGCCGCGACCCGCAGCGCCACCAGTGCGACCACGGCCGCGACCAGATTGACCACCGACTCCGCGGCGTCCGACAGCAGGCCGACCGAGCCGGTGAGCGCCCAGGCGGCGGTCTTGAGCGCGATCGTGGTGATCGCCGCAGCTATCGAGAGCCAGGCGAACCGGGTCAGATCAACGGGGCGGTCGGACACAACGTCCATGATCCCACCCGAATCACCGCAGCACGAATGTTCGAGACTTGTGACGAGGCGCACTATTCTGGGGCGGCAACTATCGACAGGAGTCAACGTGCGCATTGGTGTGTTCGGGGCTACCGGCCAGGTCGGTGAGGTCATGCGTGACCTGCTGCTGGCGCGGAATTTCCCCGTCGACGAGATCCGGTTCTTCGCCTCGGCCCGCTCGGCCGGCAAGACCGTGGAGTTCGGGGACAAGCAGGTGACCGTGGAGGACACCGCGACCGCCGACTTCTCCGGCCTCGACATCGCGCTGTTCTCGGCGGGCAAGGCCACCTCGATGGAGTACGCCCCGAAGGTCGCTGCGGCCGGGGCCATTGTCATCGACAACTCCTCGGGCTGGCGCCTCGACCCAGAGGTCCCGCTGGTCGTGTCCGAGGTCAACCCCGAGGACGCGCTCAACCCGCCCAAGGGCATCATCGCCAACCCCAACTGCACGACGATGGCGGTCATGCCCGTGCTCAAGCCGCTGGCGGAGAAGGCCGGCCTGTCTCGGCTGCGGGTGGCCACCTATCAGGCCGTGTCCGGTTCCGGCGCTGCCCAGGTGAAGACGTTCGCCGACCAGGTGCGCGCGACCGAGGACCTCGAGGGCCTGACGCTGGCGGGGCGCGCCGATGAGGTGACCGACACCGGCTCCTATGCCAAGGCCATCGCATTCAACGCGCTGCCGATCGCCGGTGCCCTGGTCGACGACGGCTCGGGGGAGACCGATGAGGAGCAGAAGCTCCGCAACGAGTCCCGCAAGATCCTGCACCTGCCCGACCTGCTGGTGTCCGGCACCTGCGTGCGCGTCCCGGTGTTCACCGGCCACTCGCTGGCCGTGCACGCGGAGTTCGACAACGAGCTCACACCGGAGGAGGCGACCGAGGTCCTGCGCAACGCCGAGGGCGTCGAGCTCATGGACATCCCCACTCCGCGGGACGCCGCGGGCGCTGACCCCACCTATGTGGGCCGGATCCGCGTCGACCAGGCCGCGCCCGTGGGCAAGGGCCTCATCCTGTTCGCCTCCAGTGACAACCTGCGCAAGGGTGCGGCGCTCAACACGATCCAGATCGCCGAGATCGTCGCCGACAACCTGCGCGCCAAGCAGCCCGCCTGATGGCCAGGCTCGCGATCGTCGGTGCCGGCCTGATGGGGGAGGCCATTCTCTCCGGGCTCCGTGCTGCCGGTTGGGCCGGCACCGACATCGTCGTCTGCGATCAGCGGGCCGATCGGGTCGCCGAGCTCCGCGACCGCTATGGAGTGACCGGGGCCGACGCCGCCGATGCCGTTGCGGATGCCCAGACCGTGCTCCTTTCGGTCAAGCCGGCCGATGTGGCCGGCGTGCTCGCGACACTGCGCCCGGCGATGGCCGACGATGCACTGCTGCTCTCGATCTGCGCGGGGGTCGCCCTGGCCACACTCGAGGGCGGGCTTCGCGACGCAACCCCGGTGGTGCGCGCGATGCCGAACACCCCGGCCCGGGTCGGGCAGGGGATCACCGCCCTCTCTTTGGGGGCGCATGCCACCGACGACCACCTGGCGGAGGTGTCCGAGATCCTCGGCGCCGTCGGCAAGGTCGTCACGGTGGCGGAGAAATACCAGGACTCGGTGACCGCGGTTTCCGGCTCGGGTCCTGCCTATCTGTTCCTGGTCGCCGAGGCGCTCATCGAGGGCGGGGTCCATGTGGGCCTCTCCCGCGAGGTGGCGCGTGACCTGGCCGTGCAGACGCTGTACGGCTCGGCCACGCTCCTCCACGACTCCGGCGACCATCCAGCCCTGTTGCGCGAAGCCGTCACCTCACCCGGAGGAACGACGGCGGCCGCGTTGCGGAAGCTGGAGGATCATGGTGTGCGGGCCGCGTTCCTGGCTGCTGTGGAGGCAGCCAGGGATCGTTCGCTCGAGTTGGGCTGAGTGCACACTTCGTCCGGGTCCGCTGCGGCGTACCCCCTCTGCTGAGAGGTCCCCATGGTCTCCACCACCATCTGGATCGCCACGATCGCGCTGATCGCGGCGCTGCTGGCGTTCGATTTCTTTTTCCACGTCCGCCAGGCGCACACCCCCACCCTCAAAGAGGCAGCGATCTGGTCGTCGATCTATGTCGGCCTCGCCATCCTCTTCGGCATCGCCGTTCAGATCTTCGGCGGTTCGGCGATGGGCGGGGAATACTTCGCGGGCTACATCACCGAGAAGGCGTTGTCGGTCGACAACCTCTTCGTCTTCCTCATCATCATCACCGCCTTCAGGGTGCCCGCGGCGGATCAGCAGAAGGTGCTGTTGTTCGGCATCGTATTCGCCCTGATCGCCCGTTCCGGGATGATCTTCGTCGGCGCGGCCCTGATCAACCAGTTCTCGTGGATGTTCTATATCTTCGGGCTCTTCCTCATCCTCACCGCGGGCAAACTGCTCAAGCCCGAGGAGGAAGAGGACGAGAACGCGCAGGCGAACAACATCATCATCCGCGCGGCGAAGAAGGTCATTCACACCACCGACCACTACGACGGCGACAAGCTGTTCACCCGGGTGAACGGCCGGCGGGCGATGACCCCGATGCTGCTCGTGATGGTCGCGATCGGTGGCACCGATATCCTCTTCGCGCTCGACTCGATCCCGGCGATCTTCGGCCTGACGCAAAACACCTACATCGTGTTCACCGCGACGGCGTTCTCGCTGATGGGTCTGCGCCAGCTCTACTTCCTGCTCGACGGACTCCTCGACCGCCTGGTCTATCTGTCCTTCGGCCTCGCTGCGATTCTCGGCCTGATCGGTGTGAAGCTGATCCTGCACGCACTGCACGAGAACAATGTGCCGTTCATCAACGACGGTGAGCCCGTGCCGGTCTGGGAGATCTCCACGCAGCTGTCGTTGACCCTGATCCTCGGCATCCTGACGGTCACCATCATCGGCTCGCTGGTCAGCCCCAAGGGCAAGGCCCTCACCGCGATCAAGAACGCCCGCCGGCTCGTCGACCGTTATCTCGACCTCGACTATGAGACCGACCCGCGCTTCCGCGAGATCACGTACGCCAAGCTGGTCCGTTCGGTCGCCTCGTTGCGGCTGCTGCCGGACAAATACCGCGCGGAGTTCGACAACGAGACCCTCCTCAAGGAGAAGCTGGAGCGCGCCAAGGGCATCCACGATGAGGCCACGGCGGGGACCGATCAGGGGCGCTATCCGGCCTGATCACCCCGGCTGGCGATGAATCTGTTTCTCTCCCCGGGAACATCGGCCGCTTGCCATCGTGCGGGACAGTAGGGTCTACTTCAGCAACCAATGGAGGTTAGGGCATGCGCGCGAGACTGGTGCACTCCGATGAGCTGACCCGATATGACTTCGGGCAAGCCCATCCCATGGGGCCTGGTCGTGTCCGGACGGCGATCGAGTTGGCCCGGCAGCTCGGTGTTCTCGATCTGCTCGACGTCGTGCCCGCCCCGGCCGCCGATGACGACCTCGTGCGCCTGGTGCATACCGCGGACTACATCGAGGCCGTGAAGTCTGGTGAGCCGCGGCTGCATTATGGCATCGGCACCCAGGACAATCCGGTCGTGCCCGGCATGCACGAGGTCGCCGCGCGCGTCTGCGCCGCCACGACCGATGCCGCCCGCATGGTGTGGCAGGGAGAGACCAATCGCGCGGCCAACATGTCCGGTGGGCTGCACCACGCCATGCCGGCGTTGACCAGCGGTTTCTGTGTCTACAACGACTGCGCGGTGGCGATCCAGTGGCTGCTGAATCAGGGCGCTGAGCGCGTGGCCTATCTCGACATTGATGCCCACCACGGCGATGGGGTGCAGGAGATCTTCTATAACGAACCCCGGGTGCTGACGATCAGCCTGCACGAGTCGCCCGTCCATCTGTTTCCGGGGACCGGGTTCGCCAGCGAGACCGGTGGCAAGCAGGCGCCGGGCACCGCGGTCAACGTGGCGCTGCCGCCCGGAGTGGACAACCTCGGCTGGCTGCGTGCCTTCGATGCCGTGGTGCCGCCGATCCTCGAGGAGTTCCGGCCGCAGATCCTGATCAGTCAGCATGGCTGCGATGCGCACGCCGACGATCCGCTCACCGACCTCGACCTGTCGGTCGACGGGCAGCGGGAGTCCTATCTCATGGTCGCCGAGCTGGCCGCGAAGTTCTGCGAAGACCGGTGGGTCGCGACCGGCGGCGGGGGATATGCGCTGGAGACCGTCGTGCCCCGCGCCTGGGCTCACCTCCTGGGCGTCCTGGCCGACCAGCCGATCCCGCTGGACACTCCCACCCCCGAGGCCTGGCGGGAGCTGATGGGCCCCGGTGCGCCGCTGTCCATGGGGGACAACGCCGATATCGACTTCGAGCCGGTGACCTGGGGTTACAACCCATCCTCGCGCCTTGATCAGGCGATCATTGCCACCCGGCGCAGCGCCTTCCCCGAATTCGGTCTCGACCCCGACTTCTGACTTGGGGGCGCCCCAAGGGCCTCCGGACTTTATTCCGGCACCTATTACCACTACTGTCACTCCCAACCCGTGCAACACGCCGGAGGGGAAGCCGGCGGTTCCGACACGGTCAGATGGGTGCGTGCTATGGCTGAGAAGAAGGACGACCACCGGAAGCTGACTCCGGTGGGGGAGGGGCTGTCCGACGTCAAGTTCCTCACGGTGGCAGAGGTGGCCGCGATCATGCGGGTCTCCAAGATGTCTGTCTATCGGCTGATCCATGCCGGCGCCCTCGAGGCTGTCCGCTTCGGGCGCAGCTTCCGCGTTCCCGAGAAGGCCGTGCACGACTATCTGCGGGGTTCGTTCTTCGACGTCGGCTGACGGTTTGGCGGCGACCCGCCGCGCCGACTAGACTGCGGATCTTGGCTGGCGGCGTGCCAGCATCACACGTATCTCCCGAGAGGCACCACCTGTGGGTTCGGTCATCAAGAAGCGTCGCAAGCGCATGGCGAAGAAGAAGCACCGCAAGCTCCTGAAGCGGACGCGCATCCAGCGTCGCAGGGCCGGCAAGTAGGTCTTCTGCCCATGTCACGCGCCGTCCTGGTCACCGGGGTGTCGCGCGACCTGGGTGCCCGCTTGGCGCGATCGTTGGCCGCTGACGGCCGCCATCGAGTGATCGGCATCGATCCGGCCCCACCTCGCCGCGAGCTCGGGCCCGTGACGCTCGTCCGGGCCGACCTGCGCAGCCCTGCGTTGGCGCGGGTGCTCGAGCAACACCACATCGACACGGTTGTGCACTGCGGGCTGCAGGTCGATGAGTTCCTCGCCAGCCCCGTGTCGGCGAAGGAATCGAACATTCTCGGCACCATGCAGTTGGTCGCGGCCTGTCAACAGGCCGAGGGCGTGCGCAAGGTGATCCTGCGCAGCACCGGCCAGATCTATGGCTCGTCGCCCCTCGATCCGGCCCGCTATGCCGAGGACACGGTGCCCCGCCGTCCGCCGCAGTCCGGGCCCGCCCGCGACGCGATCGAGATGGAGTCGTTCGTGTCCGGCCTCGCCCAGCGGCGCCGCGATCTCGTGGTCACCACGCTGCGCTTCGCGAACCTCATGGGCAACGATGTGGACAGTCCACTCACGCGCTGGCTCAGCCTGCCGATCGTGCCGCGTCCGTTGGGGTTCAACGCGCGGCTGCAGTTCCTGCACCCGGCGGACGGCGTCCGCGCGCTCACGGCTGTCGTCGACGCCGATCTGCCCGGCACGTTCAACGTCGCCGCCGACGATGTCCTCACCCTCACCCAGGTGCTGCGCATCCTTGGCCGCCCTGCCCTGAACCTTGGTGGCAACAGTCCGGGTCTCCTCGCGCTGGGGCGCCGTGCCAAATTCATCCGCTTCGACTCCGAGCAGCTTCGCGCCGTCACCTGGGGCCGGCTGCTCGATGCCCGCAGGTTCTTGCGCGAAACCGGATTTGTGCCGCACTATTCCTCGCGCCGCGCGATCGAGGAGTTCGCGACCTTCGCCGCCCCGGGCATGCTCACCAGCGAACGGATCGACCGGATGGTCGCCCAGGTCGGCCGGGCGTTGGTGCCCGAAACGCGCGGCCGTCGCCTGCGCCCCTGGCGAGGCAGCCATGACCGATGATCGCGATTCGGGCCTGTTCGGCCCGGAGACCCAGGCTGCGTTGGACGAATTCCTCCGCGCCGGCGGGGTCCTGCTGGAGCGGCTCCGGGAGCTCCCGGGCGATCAGTTCGGCGACGTACTGGCCGATCCCATCGCCAGCGCGATCCGCCTGGGCAAACGGCTTGGCGTGGAATGGCAGGGGTCAGTGGAGGAGATCGCGGCGTACGCCCGGTCGCGACTCACCGGCGACTATGCCGTGGACGAGTTCGGGTTCGATCCCGAGTTCACCGAGAGCCTCTTCCTCCCTGCCATGCGGTTGCTCTCGGACAAGTGGTTCCGACTCGAGCTGCGCGGGGTCGAGAACATCCCGCCCGCCGGCAGCGCCCTCCTGGTGTCCAATCACGCGGGCGCCCTGCCGCTGGATGCGATGGTGCTGCAGTCTGCGGTCTTCCACGCCACGAAGCGTCACACCCGGATGCTCGGCGCGGACCTCGTGTTCACCACCCCGATCTCCCACGACTTCGCGCGCCGCGTCGGCGCCACCGTCGCCTGCTCCGAGGACGCCGCCCGCCTGCTCGCCGGCGACAACCTCGTCTCGGTCTTCCCCGAGGGCTTCAAGGGGCTGGGCAAGAAATATATCGATCGTTATCGGCTGCAGCGCTTCGGCCGCGGGGGGTTCGTCTCGACGGCCGTGCGCGCCCAGGTCCCAATCATCCCCGTGTCGATCGTCGGCTCCGAGGAGATCTATCCGCTGGTGTCCACCGCGCCCAACCTCGCCCGCGCGCTCGGGTTCCCCTATTTCCCGATCACACCGCTGTTCCCGTGGCTGGGTGTGCTGGGCATGATCCCGCTGCCGTCGAAGTGGATCATCGAGTTCGGCGAGGCCATCACCACCGACGAACTGCCTGCCGGGGCGGCCGACGATCCCGCGATCATTCTGCGGATCACCGATCAGGTCCGGATCACGATCCAGAACTCGCTCTATCGCCTGCTCGACGAGCGCCCCGGGGTCTTCTTCTGAGCACGGTCCGGACTTCCCGAGATCCATGTCCCGCCTGTGTGCCCATGTGCGCCCGGTCCTGTTCCGAGGTCGTGGGGTGGGGTATGGGCTCCGGGTGCGCAGAATCCACGTCCGGTGCGATCGCCAGTGTGGCTGACAAGGGCAAACGCTCCCAGCGCACGGCACTCGACGGGGATTCTGCGCGACACCGTCATCGTCTTGCGCTCTTGAGTGCTCCGCCCCGGCCTTGAGCTCCGGCTCCGCCCGAAGTTCCGTGTCGGTCCTGATACCGGGTGTTGAGGCTCTCGTGTGCGCCCCGACCTTGGTATCTGTCCCTGCAGCTCGTGTCAGTCCCGATGCCGGGTTCTGAGCCTCTCGTGTGCCCCCTCGACTTCGTATCTGCCCCCGTAGCCTCGTGTCGGCCCCACCGGGACCCGACCCG
>JAUNRO010000006.1:0-1470 GCA_030544185.1 Propionibacteriaceae bacterium
TCGAGGCTCGAGCAGCAATACGACCACTTCCTGGCCCAGCGCGGCCTCACCGCGGGCGAGGACGTCCCGTCCGCCGACGAGATCGGCGCCCAGGTCGAGGACTTCCTGCGCGGCCTCACCGACGAGTGAGGCAGTGAGGCCGCCGAGGCGTACGCCCGAGTCAGCGGGTAGGATTAAATCACATATATTCCTGTTTTATTTGTGAGGAGTTCGGATGACCGCCACCACCACGACGCTGCTTGGTGACTTCGTCGCCGCCAACCCCGGAGCCGCGCGGGTCCTGGAGGCCCACGGCCTGGACTATTGCTGCGGCGGACGCCGGCCCTTGGCCCAGGCCTGTGCCGAGCAGGGCCTGGACGCCGAATCGGTCCTGGGCGAACTCACAGCGGTCCCGGACACCACTGGCGAGGTCGACTGCACCCAGCTGTCGACGGCCGAACTGTGCGACCACCTGGTGGAGGTCCATCACGAATACCTGTGGCGCGAGATGCCCCGGCTCACCGAGCTCGCCAACAAGGTCGCCCGCGTCCACGGCGCCAACCACCCCGAACTCCGCGCCATCCAGCAGACCTGGCAGGCGCTGGTCACCGACCTCACCGACCACCTCATGACCGAGGAACAGGACGAGTTCCCCGCCATCAAGCGCGTCAAGGCCGGCGAGACCGAGTTCAGCGCCCAAGGCGTCGAGGAACTCATGCGCGAACACGATGTCGCGGGCGAGCTGCTCGTGAAGCTCCGCGAGCTCACCGATGACTACACCGTGCCCGCCGACGGATGCGCGTCCTATCGCGCGCTGTTCACCGGACTCGAGGAGGCCGAGCGCGACCTGCACACGCACATCCACAAGGAGAACAACATCCTCTTCCCCAGGTTGTTCTGAGCGCAATCGCCCCGCGCAGCGCTGATCAGACGTGCGCGGATTCGCGCTCGGGGGCCTCGGTCACCGGTCGCCGAGCCCGGCGGACATCGAAGGCCGCCAGCACGAGTCCCACGATGATCAGCACGCCGCCGATCGGAGTGATCGCGCCCAGCCAGCGCGCGCCGGTGAGGACCATCAGATAGAGCGAGCCGCTGAACACGGCGGCGCCGCTGAGCAAGAACCACGGCGCGCGGCGCTGCTCCGGGCGCAGGCCGAGGGCGAGCAGGGCAAGCGCCGCATACATGTGATAGCGCACGCCCGTCTCCCAGTTGGCGAGCATGTCCGGCTCGACCATGGCCTCCAGCCCGTGCGCACCGAATGCGCCCAGTCCGACTCCGGCGGCGGCCAGCAGCGCGCCGATGGCAAAGGTCGTGTGATGTCGCATGACTCCACCCTAGGCCGCTCGCCCCAGCGATGTCCGGCACAGCGCATACGGTGAGCCCATGATGCGCGCCTGGCAGTGGTTCCTCGGGCTTCCGAGACGGACCGTCCTGGCCGCGGCGTTCCTCGCGCTGGCCGGCCAATTCGCCGGGCTCTATGCCCCGGGCAGT
>JAUNRO010000006.1:1570-21566 GCA_030544185.1 Propionibacteriaceae bacterium
TATCCCGCTCGCGCTCGTGCAGGTCGTGGCGAGCGAGCTGCTTCAGGCGCGCCTGATCCCCTATCGCGCAGGTGATGTGCACGACGCGATCGCCGACGTGGTCGGCATCGCGCTGGGGGTCTGGCTGGATGCAGGGGCGAAGCTCACAGCTCGGGCAGACGGGAGCCCGAGGCAGCGGCGTGCCGGTTGAGCTTGTCGAGGTGATGGAACGCCTCGATATAGCGCGTGGTGCCGGACGAGGAGCGCATGACCACAGAGTGGGTCCGGGCGCCGCCGTGCGGGAGATAGTGCACACCGTCGACGAGATCGCCGTTGGTGATGCCGGTGGCGACGAACAGCGTGTTCTCGCTGGCGACGAGATCGTTGGTGTCGAGAACCGCGTCGACGTCGAGGCCCGCATCGATCGTGCGCTGGCGCTCCTCATCGGAGGTCGGGTGAAGCTTGGCCATGATCCGCCCGCCCATGGCCTTCATGGCGCACGCGCTCACGACGCCCTCGGGGCTGCCACCGACACCGGCGAGGATGTCGATGCTCTGGACGCCCTCCGAGGCCGCAGCGACGGAGGCCGCGACATCACCATCGGTATACATCCGGGTGCGCGCGCCGGCCTCGCGGATCGCGCGGGCGAGGTCCTCGTGCCGATCCCGGTTGAGCATGGCGACGACGATGTCCTCGGGCTTCTTGCCCTTGGCTTTCGCAACCTTCTGGATGTTCTCGGCGATCGGCGCCTCGATGTCGATCGCATCGGCCGCCTCGGGGCCGACGCACAGCTTGTCCATATAGAAGCACATCGTCGGGTTGTACATCGTGCCGCCCTCGGCCGCCGCCAGCACCGCGATCGAGTTTCGCATGCCCAGCGCGAGCAGCCGCGTGCCGTCGACGGGGTCCACGGCGATATCGACGCTCGGGCCCTCGCCGTTGCCGACGCTCTCGCCGTTGTGCAGCATCGGGGCTTCGTCCTTCTCGCCCTCACCGATGATGATCGTGCCATTCATGCGGACGCCGGCGAGCACAGCGCGCATCGCGTCGACCGCGGCACCGTCCCCGGATTCCTTCTGCCCCCGGCCCGCCCAACGCGCCGCAGCCAGAGCCGCGGCCTCGGTCGCACGCATCAGATCCAGGCCCAGGTTGTTCGTCCCGATCGCATATCCGCGTTCGAACTGCTCGGTCATCGTCGACTCCTCCTCGCGTCAGGGCTCCACCGCCCCGCTTTCGCTTGTCACCCTAGCGTTTCGGGTCCGGAGTCTCCGGCGGACCGGACACCTGGGTGATTTCGGTGCCGAAGACCACGCAGAACGCGAGAGGATCGAGCTGTTCTGTTCCGTCGACTCCGGAGACTTCGTCATGCGCATCACGATCATGGGTTCTGGCAACGGCGCGAGCGCCGCGGCGTTCGAGGCAGCCGAGGCCGGCCATCAGGTGTCGGTGTGGGACTTCGAACAGTTCCCGGACAATATCGCGGCCATCGCCGCGTCCAAGACGATCGAAGGCCGGGTGAAGTTCGAGGGCACCGCACCGATTCACTACGCCGGCCACGATCTCGACCAGGCCCTGGCCGGGGCGGAACTGGTGCTGATCGTCGGTCCGGCGTACGCCCATGAAGCCATGGGCACCGCCCTGCGCGGCCGGCTCACCACCGAGGCCAGCTATTGCCTGCTGCCCAGCGCCTGCAACGGCGCGGTCGTCGTCAAGCAGGCGCTCGGGCTGGACCTGCGCGACGACACCTACGTGATCGGCGAGACCAGCACCCTCCCCTATGGCTGCCGGGTCATCGAGCCAGGCGTGGTGCGCGTGACCACCCGCGTCCTCGACGGGCTCTATGTCGCCACCCTCCCCAGCACGCGCACAGACGAACTACTCACGAAATTGCAGGTGATCTGGCCCCAGGCCGAGGCCGCCAGAAACGTGTTGCAGACCACCTTGCAGAACGGCAATCCGGTCCTGCACCCGGCGATCATGCTCCTCAACGCGAGCCGGATCGAGAACACCGGCGGGGACTTCTTGTTCTATACCGACGGCGTCACGCCCGCCTCGGCCCGGCTCATCGAGACCATCGACCGCGAACGGATCGCCCTGGGCAGGGCGATCGGCGTCGACATCGTGGCCGATCCGGAGCTCGGCCTGCGGCAGGGCTATCTGTCGGAGGCGACCTACCTCAAGGGCTACAACCAGGGCATCGGGTTCGCGAAGTCCCAGGCGCCGAAGTCGCTGGACTTCCGCTATCTCACCGAGGACGTTCCCTATGGGCTGGTGTTCGCCTCCGAGCTCGCCCAGCAGTTCGACGTGCCCACGCCCGCGATCGACACGGTCATCTCGATGGCCTCGATCATTCTCGGCACCGATTTCCGCGCCCAGGGCAAGCGCATGCCCCAGGATCTGGGGTTCGGTGGGTTGACTCCGGATCAGGTACGCGCGCTCTGAGCGCCCCGCACCTCAGGCGGTGAGCGCGGCGGCCAGGTGGGGCTGCAGGGCCGCCGCCACCTGTTCGGGATGAAGGTCGATCATTGCCTCGGCATGCATCTTCTCGAAGTAGGTGACATCGCTGCGATACATCGGCGTGGGGTTCGACCGGCTCACCACGCGCAGCAGCAGGCCATAGCGCCCGCTCGGCGCCGGGCCGCCGCCATAGAGCGCCCAGTTGAACGAGGCGAGGTTGAGCGCGTGATAGCCCGCCAGCACCCCCGACAGCACCGCGCCGATGTCCGCGCAGTCGTCGTCGGTGAGGTCCACGATGTCGTGGACCTCGGGCAGCACCAGATCCACCGCGTGGAAGCCGATCGGCGCCCACGGCGTCAGGGTGTGGACGCGGCCACGGGTGCCCAGCCAGCGGGGCCCGCCGGCCTCGGCCTCGATGAGCTCGCGCCAATAACTGTCCCCGGACCAGGCCTCGGACGCGGCGACCAGGGCCCGCTGGGCAGTGGTGCCGAGGTAGTCATGGGCGGACTGGGCGTGCGGGTGGATCACCGAGCTCCCCGACGGGGGCAGATAGTTTGCGTTGATCGAGTGCCACATCGGGCGTACGCCCCCGACCCCGCGCGAATAGGCGACCATGCCCACGAACAGGTCCCCGATCAGCTGCGGCGACAGCGCGTCGAGGTCCACGAAGTGGCGCGTGGTGTCGAAGAGCCCCACCGCGGAGAACTCCGAATAGGACAACACATTGGGCACCACCGCGCTGACGCCCCGGCGGATGCGCCCCTCGTCGGTGATCGCCGGATCGATCATGCCCGTCGCGGACTCGATCCGGTCCTCGCAGAACGGGCAGAACCGCGGTGGCGCGACGAGGTCACTGAGGTCGGGGCGCGCGGCCAGGTCGAGCTTGGCCACGTGCAGGATCCGGGCGGTGTGCCCCAGCAACGGGTCGACGCGGATCGTCAGCTCGCCGTCGATGACCTGGGTCGCATCGCCCAGTTTCGGGACGCGCGCGGTGATCTGGTGTTCGACGAAAGAGATCTCGGCCATGCCGACGAGGTTAATGTGCCCGCCGGTGACTCGTCCGGGGCTCAGGGCAACAACGGGAGCGCCGCGGTGACGGCGGCGGTGACGAACAGGCTGAGCAGCGTCGAGATCGTGACGGTGTCGGCGACAGTCCGCACATCGCCCTTGTATTCCAGGGACAACAAGAACGCGTTCACCGCGGTCGGCATGGCCCCGGCCAGCACGAGCGCCTGCAGCGGGACACCGCTCAGCCCGAACAGCAACCCCACGCCCAGGGAGAGGAAGGGCATGCCGACGACACGGACGAGGCTGGCGGTGAGCACGGGGCGGGTGAGCTGCACGGACTTGGTCGCCCCGAGCTGGACACCGAGCGCCAGCAACACAATCGGCAGCGCCGCATCGGCGAGCATCTCGACCCCGCGCATGAGGCCGACGGGCAGCGACCACCCGAGCGTACGCATGATCAGCGCGACCGCGATCGCCCACAGTGCCGGGAGCTTGGCCAGGTTCCTGAGCGACCCACCGATCCCCTGGCCGGAGCCGAACAGCAACGGCCCGACGATGAACCCGAGGATGACCGAGGCCAGGAACATGAGCACGCTCTGCTCGAAGCCCGCCTGACCCAGCGCGAACAGCGCGATCGGCAGGCCCATGTTGCCGCTGTTGGAGATCGCCACGCTCGCCATCACCGCGCGCCGCGTCGGGGCGGCGACCGCAGGGGTGAGCAGGCCGCCGATCGCGGCGCCGACGAGCGAGACCGCGACATAGGCGGCGATGAGTGTGGCGCCGACCGCACCCGACACCTCGGTGGTGAGCAGGACGTTCAGGCACAGCGCCGGGGTGAGCGCGTTGAGGGCGATCTTGCTGATCGTCCCCGCATCGAGGGGGAACAGCCGGCCGAGCCCGAACCCGGCGCCGGCCACGACCAGCACCGGCACGATCACGTTGCCCAGCGCCACCAGCAGTCCCATGGCCGCATCCTCTCCCGTCCTCCTCGGCCCGCGGAAGGTCCGCGATCCCTGCTGTGCAGTGTGCCTCGCCGGGCGAACGTGATCGTGCCCACCTCCCGCACGGCGGCACATCCCCCACGGACGGCGCCCGGGCCTGAGAGACTTGGGTGGTGCAGCACATCGTGACCGACTTGCCGACCACCAATTGGTGCGAGACTCGTTCCCTGGCTGTTGCGGAGCGCACCGCGGCGGTCGGTGATGCCGACGAGGCCGCGAAGGTGATCCGCGAGAGCGATGCCCGGGTGCAGGCGTTCGGCTCCCGCTTCAGCTATCCGACCTATGTGACCGCCCACGACGGGCTCGCGGTCCATCTGCGCTCGGAGCGCACGATCCTCGCCAGCGATGCTGAGACGATCACCGTGACCGGGGACGCCACCTTGAGCGAGGTCTGGGACCACCTCGGCGATCGCGGCCTGACGCTGCCGATCTGCCCGCCGGTCATCGCCCAGCAGACGGTCGCCGGCGCCATCGGCACCGGCACCCACGCCCAGGGCACCGGCGAGGGCATCTTCGCCGACATCGTGCAGTCGATCGACTATGTCGATGCCGTCGGCCAGCACCGCCGGGTCGAGCGCGGTGGCGACACCTTCGGCGCCTTCCAGCTCCACCTCGGTGCGCTCGGGGTCATCACCGAGCTCACGCTGGCGGTCACGCCGAACCGGGACTATGTCTGCCACAAATACACGACGTCGGGCGCCGATCTGCGCCGCGACTTCGCGCTGTGGAACGAGCGCTCGGAGCACGTCAAGGCCTGGTGGTTCACCGAGGAGGACCGGGCTCACATCTGGGAGGTCGCACCCCAGCCGCAGACCGGGGCCGCGGGCACCGACGACACCCTGCACACCGACCTGAACCCCATCCTGGAGGCGACCCAGCGCCGGATGAGCGCGCAACTCCACAACGACGATAAGACGATCGCGGCCCAGCGCACGGTGGGCCGGTTCTATGACTATGCGGACGCGGCCGGGGATCTGGTGGAGATCTTCCGCAACGGCATCCCGGCCCCGCAGATCAATATGGAGGTCGGGGTCCCGCTCGACCGCTTCGAGGCCGCGGCCGACGACCTGCGCCGCGTGCTCGCCGATTCGGCCTACCGCCTTCACTATCCCGTCATCCTGCGCCCCACCGGGCCGAGCGAGGCGTGGCTCGCGGCGGCGTACGCCCGGCCCACCTGCTGGTTCGGCTTCGTCGTCTATCAGCGGGCCGACGGTTCGGTGGCCGAGGGGTCGATCGAGCTGCTCGGTGAGATCCAGGCGGCGCTCGCGGCCCACGCGGGCCTGCCGCACTGGGGGAAATACTTCGATCCGGTCCACTTCGACTTCACCACGCTGCCGCGCTGGGACGATTTCCGGGGCGTGCGCCACTGGCTCGATCCGCGCGGCCGGTTCCTGCACCCCCGGCTCGCGGGGCTGATCTCCTGATGCCGCAGCAGCGGGGTCAGGTCGTCGCCGTCTTCGGGGGCCGCAGCGAGATCGGTTCCGCCATCGCCACGCGCCTCGCCGGCGGGAACACCGTCGTGCTCCTCGCGCGCACCGGATCGCTCACCGCCGAGGAGGCTGCGTGCCGCGCCGCCGGCGCGACCCGGGTGGTCACGATGGAGTTCGACGCCGACGACACCGACTCCCACGCCCGCCTGCTGGACCGGATCGAGGCCACGGCCGGTCCGGTCGACGTGGCCGTGCTCGCCTTCGGGATCCTCGGTGACCAGGCCGCCGCCGAGCGCGATCACCGGGCCGCAGTGGCGATCCTGCACACCGACTTCCTCGCCCAGGCGAGCCTGCTGACCGCCCTGGCCGAGCGGATGCGGCCACGCCGGGCGGGCACACTCGTTGCCTTCTCCTCGGTCGCCGGGATCCGGGTGCGGCGGGCGAACTATGTCTATGGCTCGGCCAAGGCGGGGCTGGACGGGTTCGCCTCGGGCCTGGCCGATGCGCTGCACGGCTCGGGCGTACGCCTGATCATCGCGCGGCCCGGCTTCGTGATCGGGCGGATGACCCAGGGCATGGAGCCCGCACCGTTCTCGGCGACCCCGGCCCAGGTCGCCGAGGCCGTGGTCCGCGAGATCCGCTCCGGCGGCACGCGGGTGGAGCTGTGGATCCCCTGGCAGCTGCGGGTGATGTTCTCCGTGGCGCCGTTCATCCCGCGGGCGATCTGGCGGCGAATGCCCCGCTGAGGCCGTGTCGGACCCGTCTGGTTCACTTCCCTCATGAAGCCTGTGAACCTGATGTTTCTCGGTGCGGTCGGCACGGTGACCGGCTCGAAATACCTGCTGACGATCGCTGAGCGCCGCGTCCTGGTCGATGCGGGCATGTTCCAGGGCGAGAAGCAGTGGCGCGAGCTCAACTGGGCCGAGTTCCCGGTCGACCCGGCGACGATCACCGACGTCCTCCTCACCCACGCGCACACCGATCACGCGAGCTATCTGCCGGCGCTGGTGCGTCAGGGGTTTGCAGGCCCGATCTGGGCAACGGAGGGTACGCGCCGGTTGGCGGAGATCGTCCTGCGCGATGCGGGCCGGCTGCAGGAGTCACAGGCCGCCGAGGCCAATGCGGGCGGCTGGTCGAAGCACTCCCCCGCGCTGGCGCTCTATACGACCGCGGACGTCGAGAACACCCTGCCGCTGTTCCAGCGCGTCGACTGGGACACCGAGGTCGACCTCGGCGAGGGGCTGAGCGCGACGTGGACGAGGTCGGGCCACATCCTCGGCTCGGCCAGCGTGCACGTGCGGGTCGACGAGGCGGATGTGCTGTTCTCCGGCGATGTCGGGCGCCATGACCATCCGATCCTCAAGCCGCGGGCGATCCCGGAGGGTGCACGGTTCGTGCTGATCGAGTCGACCTATGGCGACCGGGAACACCCCGAGCCCGACGGCCCTGGCCACGAGGATCTCGCCGCCGCCATCCGCCGCACGGTCGGCGCCGGCGGTGAGGTGATCATTCCCGCGTTTGCGATCGACCGCACCGAGGCCGTCCTGCGCGCCCTCACCGAGATGTATCGCGCCGAGCGCATCCCCGATGTCCCCGTCATCGTCGACGGGCCGATGGCGTTGGCCGCGCTCGATGTCTATCGCGACGAGTCGCTGGACGAGCTCCGCGACGACATCGACGTGGACGACTTCACGGGGCTGCCGCAACTGCGCGAGGTGCGCTCGGGCCGGGAGTCCAAGACGCTCAACAAGCGCTCCGGGCCGCGGATCATCGTGTCCTCCTCGGGCATGGCCGAGGGCGGCCGCGTGCTGCATCATCTCGCCCGCGCCCTGCCCGACCCGAAGAGCACGGTGGTGCTCACCGGCTTCCAGGCGGAGGGCACCCGGGGCCGCGACCTCGAGGAGGGCGCCCACCAGGTCAAGATCAACGGCCGCTATGTCAAGGTGCGCGCGACGATCGTCCGCGACCGGGAGTTCTCGGTCCACGGCGACTGCTCCGATCTGCTCGACTGGCTGCGGGAGCTCGATGAGGAGCCGGAGACGGTGTTCGTCACCCACGGCGAGGCGGACGTCGCCGCCTCGTTCGCGGAGCGGATCGAGCAGGAGTTCGGCTGGACCGCGGTCGTGCCGCGCTATGGCGAGGTGGTCACCCTCAACCCGCCCACCGACGGCCTCGACACCGATTTCGAGTCCGCCGCCGACCGGCCCTGAGCGGTCCGCCCCGCGATCGGCCTCGGGCTCGGCATCCAGTTGATAATCTCGGTCCGGGATGGGGTCGTGCTTCCCCCGGGGGCCAGCCCCACGGTGCGGCCCGCCGGAGGAGCCGAATCATGGATCTAGGTGTGGACTTCGGGACCACGCGCACCATCACCGCCGCCGCTGATCGCGGGAACTATCCGGTGGTGAGCCTGACCGACCAGCTGGGCGATTCCCACGACTGGTTCCCCTCGGTCGTATCGGTGCGGGACGGCCAGCTCGTCCACGGCTTCGACGCCCTGGCTGCCGCCGAGGAGGGCGCACCGCTCCTGCGCTCATTCAAGCGCGCGCTCGCCGCGCCCGACTTCGGCCCCGACACGCTGTTGCGGATCGGCGAGGCGACGTTCCCCGCGGTGAAGATCCTCGAGTCCCATCTGCGGGCACTGCGCGAGGCGCTCATCGCCTCGGGCGTGGACTGGGCCTCGGTCGACTCGACCGTCGTCGCCGTCCCCGCCCACGCCCACGGTTCCCAGCGCTTCTGGACCCTGGAGACGTTTCGCCGCGCCGGCTTCCCGGTGACCGCGATGATGAACGAGCCGTCGGCGGCGGGCTTCGAATACACCCACCGCCAGCCGAAGACGCTGAGCTCGAAGCGCACCCGGCTGATCGTCTATGACCTCGGCGGCGGGACGTTCGACGCCTCGCTGGTCAAGGTCGAGGGCACCGCGCATGAGGTCGTGGAGTCCCTCGGCGTCAACGCGCTGGGCGGCGACGACTTCGACCGGGTGCTCGCCGATCTGGCCCTGTCCGCAGCCGGGACCTCGGCCTCCGCGCTGTCGCCGGCCCAGAGCGATGATCTGCTCATCGCCTGCCGCGAGGCCAAGGAGCGGCTCTCGCCGCAGACCCGGCGCATCGCCCTCGAGGTCGGCTCGGAGGTGGTCGTGGTCCTCGTTGACGACTTCTATGCCGCCGCGACCCCGCTGGTGGAGGCGAGCCTGGATGCGATGCTGCCGCTGCTGGGCGGGCTCGACGCCGCGACGGCGGACCTCAGCGAGGTCGCCGGCATCTATCTCGTCGGCGGTGGCTCCGGCCTGCCGCTGGTCCCGCGGCTGCTGCGCGAGCGCTTCGGCCGCCGCGTCCACCGCTCGCCCTATCCCGCCGCCTCGACCGCCATCGGCCTCGCGATCGCGGCCGATGCCCAGTCGGGGTTCTCGCTCACCGACCGGCTGTCCCGCGGCTTCGGCGTCTTCCGGGAGGTCGCCGACGGCCGGGCCCTGAGCTTCGATCCGATCGTCGACCGCTCGGCCGAGGTGCCGAGCGATGGTGAGCACGTGGTCGTCCGGCGCTATCGGGCGCGGCACAACGTGGGTGATTTCCGCTTCGTGGAGTACGCCCAGCTGGACCGCTCGGGCCATCCCGCGGGCGACGTCGTGCCTTTCGGCCGGGTGGTGTTCCCGTTCGAGGCGCAGCTGCAGGGCGCCGGGTCCGCCGGCCCGGGCGTCGCGGTGGAGCGCCGGGACGCAGGGCCGGAGATCGAGGAGCGTTATGTGATCGACCCGAACGGCATCGTGACCGTCCGGATCACCGACCTCGACACCGGCTTCGCGCTCGAGGAGTCCCTCGCGGGCAGCTGACCGGCGCCGAGCGGTCGGCGGTCCAGGGGCCGTTCAGGCGAACTTCGGCGGCTCCGGCAGGTCGCCGTCGGTGCGCACGCCCTCGGTCAGGCCGCGGGTGATCCACCCGAGGATCGCGTCGCGACCACCCTTTAGCCTCACCGCGCCATCGCCGACCAGATAGCTCTCGCCCTCGTCGGTCTCGATCTGCACCCCCGGGAAGTCATCGCGCTGCTGGATGCGGAACACCGCGAGATCCAGCGCGTCCTCCAGGGCGTCCATGTCGGCCTCGTGCAGCTCCCACAGGGTGTCGAGGTCGTGGTGATGGATGAGGATCTCGGAGATGCGATAGGCGGGGATCAGATAGGCATTCACCGGCCCGACGGCCATCTCGACCTCCTCACTGGCCAGCGTGCCGTTGCGCAACTGATCGGCCGCGGCGGCGAACGCACCGTTGGCCTCGCGGAGCACCCGCTTCAGCTCGGCCGGAGGCAGCGCCGCGAGCTCCTCGATCTCGCCTTCGCGGGCTTCCATCGACTCATACATGGGCGTCTTGGTGCCGGTGACCGCCCATTCGAGCAGGCGGCTCAGCGCCCGGGCGTTCCCGGCGAGATGGGCGACCACATGGGCGCGGGTCCAGCCCTCGCACAACGACGGGGCAGCCATCTCCGCATCGGACAGGCTCTCCACGGTGGCCATCATCATGCCGGTCTCGCGCTCGAGCCGGTTGAGGTCGGCGGGCATGTACGCAGCAGTCTTCTTCATGGGAGTCAGTCTTGCCCCCCGCCCCCATCGCCGCCAGACCGGGTCCACCGGTGTGGACGACAAGGTGTCTCCAAACCGGCACAGCTGATGGCGCACCCGGCCGGCATGCGCAAGACTGCGCGGTGCCCCCGTGGAACAGATCACCTTGACGATGAGGAGGATCGTGTCCGACACGACGATCACAGACACCTATCGGCCGAGCCTGCGCCGCGACGTCTCGGCCTCGGCGATTCTCGCCGGGTTCATCGCGGTCGCGGTGTCCTATGCGGGCCCCCTGCTGGTGACGCTGGAGGCCGCGCGCGCGGGCGGTCTGTCGCCCGAGCTCACCGCGTCCTGGGTCTGGGCCATCTCCGTGGGCTCGGGCGTGATGAGCCTGATCTTCTCGTGGTTCACCCGCCAGCCGATCATGGTGGCCTGGTCGATCCCGGGTGCGGCGCTGCTGGTGACCTCGCTCGGACCCTATGTGGAGGCCGGGCGCTATTCCGATGTGATCGGGGCCTATGTGGTCTGCGGCATCGCCTCGGCGATCCTCGGCGCGACCGGTCTGGTCGGCAAGCTCATCGCCGCCACCCCGAAACCCATCACCGCCGCGGTCCTCGCCGGCGTCCTCTTCCCCTTCGCCATCAAGGTCGCCCAGGCCGTCGTGGACAATCCACTGGTCGCGGGCGGCTTGATCATCGGCTATCTGATCGGGCGCCGCTGGAACCCGCGCTATGCGGTGTTCGTGGCGATGGCCTTCGGCGGCATGCTCGCCGCGGTGTCCGGGGCGACCGACCCGCTCGCGGTCGATATCGCGCTCACCGTCCCGGTCTGGGTCACCCCGACCTTCTCACTGCAGGCGATTCTGGAGATCGCGGTGCCGCTGTTCATCGTCACCGCCGCCGGCCAGAACGCGCCGGGCCTGATCGTCATGCACCACTCGGGCTATGACGCCAACGACAAGCTCCTGCTCGGCAGCGCCGGTGTCGCCTCGGCGATCTTCTCCCCGTTCAGCAGCCACGCCCTCAATTTCGCGGCGGTCACGGCCGCGATCGCGACCTCGGCGGAGTCCCACCCGGACAAGCGCCGCCGCTATATCGCCGGCATGTCGTGCGGGGTGTTCTATATCGTCGGCGGCTTCCTCGCGACGTTCATCGTGTCGCTGTTCTCCGCGATCCCGCCCGGCATGATCACCGCGCTCGCCGGCGTGGCGCTGCTCAGCCCGCTGCAGAACTCGCTCTATGACACCATGCACGAGGGCAAGCACCACAAGTCCGTCATCGAGGCCGCGCTCATCACGCTCGCCGTGACGATCTCCGGCATCACCGCGTTCGGCATCGTCTCGGCCTTCTGGGGCCTGCTGGCCGGCATCGTGGCGTACGCGATCCTGCGGCCGCGGCCGCCCAAACCGGACCCCGCCGCCGAGATCTGACTGGTCAGTGGGCTGGTCGTGGTCGCACCAGCCACCACGCCAAGGCCACGAGCACCACCGTGAGCACACCTCCGCCGACCCAAGAATCAAGAGGGCTTGGAGCCGCTGCCGAGGGAGGGCTGCATCGCGCATAGCTTCCGGCACAGCACAGGGCCCGGCCTCCGTCAGGGAGGCGCGGGCCCTGTCGCGTTGATGCTCGGCGTCAGCCCAGCGCAGCCGTCGCCGCGTCGTAGTCCGGCTCTTGGCCGATCTCAGGCACCAACTCGGAATGGATGACGGTGCCGTCGGTGTCGAGCACGACGACCGAGCGGGCCAGCAGGCCCTGGAGCGGGCCGTCGGCCATCGTCACGCCGTAGTCGGCGCCGAAGCTCGACTTGAACACCGAGCCGGTCTTGACCTTGTCGATGCCCTCGGCACCGCAGAAGCGCGCCTGCGCGAACGGCAGGTCGGCCGAGACGTTGAGGACGGTGGTGTTGTCATAGCCCGCGGCGAGCTCGTTGAACTTGCGGACGCTGGTCGCGCACACGCCCGTATCGATGCTCGGGAAGATGTTGAGGACAACGCGCTGACCCGACAGTTCGGACAGCTGGATCTCGGCGAGGTCGGCGCCGGTCACGGAGAAATCGGGGGCGGGGGTGCCCTGGGAGGGCAGGTCCCCGACGGTCTGGACGGGGTTTCCCTTGAAAGCAGTAGTGGCCATGCGCACATGTTTAGCAGGCCCCGTGAAACGCTCGACCAGCAGGTCGATCAACGCGGGATGCGCGCCGATCGGCGCCGTGGTCAGGTCCCCTCCCGCGGCCGCCAGTCGGCGGTGGAAGAAGCCTTCGGCGAGGAGGTACGCCGCGACCGCGACGTTCCCGCGGGAACGCGTGAGTTGTTCTGTGACAGGGATTCCGGGCCCGGAGAGGACGCCCAGCGACACGCGAACCCCCATTCGCTCGGCCAGCCCGTCGGCGACGCGGTGCGCGAGTGCATGCCAGGATTCGCGCGCCGATCCGGTGGCGCCCAGGACGACCGGCTCCCCCGTCCAGCCCGCCTCGGCGAGCCGGTCGGCGAGCGCGTCGATGATTCGGGGGTCGTCGCCCAACGGCGAGGTCACCTCGACGTCGGCATGCGCGGGCAGTTCGGCGGCCAGCGCTTCGGGGATGTCGGCACGGATGTGGTAGCCCTCGCTCAGCAGCAGAGGCACGACCACCACCCGCGAGGTCCTGTGCTCCACGTCCGCGTCGACCTCATCGGCGACCTCGGCCAGCACCTGTGCGAGCGTCGGTTCGAGGACGTCGAGCCACGCGATCCGGACCGGGCCGACCCTCTCGGCAACAGCCGCCCGGATCGCCTCGACGGTCGCCTGGCCCGCCGGGTCCTTGGTCCCGTGCGCGGCGAGGATGCGGATGGTCACGCGGCGGGAAGCTCGTCCCAGTCGGGCCCGAGGCGCACGACATCGCCGATGACGATGACGGCCGGCGCCTGTACGCCCCGGGCCTCCGCGACGTCGGCAACCGAGGCCAAGGGCGCGACGGTGACGCGCTGCCCCGGCGTACACCCCCGCTCGATCAGCGCCACCGGGCACTCGGCTGACCTGCCGCCGGCGACCAGCGCCGCCGCGGTCGTGCGCAGCCCCGCGACGCCCATCAGCACGACGAGCGTGTGCCCCGAATCCGTCGGGAGAGTCGGCAGCTGATCGTGCCCCGTGACCACGGTGAACCCGCGCGACACCCCGCGATGCGTCACCGGGATCCCGGCGGCGGCCGGCACGGCCAGGGCGCTGCTGATGCCCGGCACGACCTCGACGTCGACCCCCGCCTCGACGCAGGCGAGCCGTTCCTCCTCGCCGCGACCGAGCACATAGGGGTCGCCGCCCTTGAGCCGGACGACCCCGCGGCCGGCGGAGGCGTGCTCGACGAGCAGGCGGTTGATCTCATGCTGGGGCACCGGATGGTGGCCGGTCGTCTTGCCGACGTCGATGACGATCACGTCCGGGTCGAGGGTGTCGAGCACGGCCTGCGGGGCCAGCCGGTCGATGACCACGACGTCGGCGCTGTGCAGCAGCGTCAGGGCGCGCGAGGTCAGCAGCCCGGCGTCGCCGGGACCGCCGCCGACCAGCGCGACCCAGCCGGCGTGCGGCCGGCGCGGACGCAGCCCGACGGGGCCGGTGCGCAGGTCGTGGCTGATCCGGTTGCGGATCTCCACCGAACGGATCGGGTCGGCCGAGGACACCGCGACGGTGACGCCCCCGGTGGGGGTATCGACGGTGGCCCGGGCCGGCACCACGGCGGTCCCGGCGCGCGATTCGGACGCGTTCACGCACCAGAGGCCGCGCTCGGTGGCCATCTCGACGACCTTGCGGTCGATCTCGGGGTCGCCGGTCGCGGTGTGCACCAGGCGCATCCCGTCGAGGTCCTCCGGCGCGACGCCGCGGGCGTGCCAGCGTACGCCCGGGGGCAACTCCCGCAGCGCGGTGCACAGCACCGGCGCCACGACCGTCACCTCGGCGCCGGCGTCGACGAACGCGCGGACCCGGCGGGCGGACACGGGCCCGCCGCCAACCGCGAGCACGGGCACGCCGCACAGATCGACCGACAGGGAGAACACTCAGATCACCCAGTCGGTGGCGGAAAGGTCCTGCGGCACGGTGTTCCGGATCATTCCGGCCGCCAGCGTGTGACCGGTCTGGGCGTCGATCAGCAGGAACGAACCCGTCTGGCGCGACTCGGCGTACGTCTCCGCGGAGACCTCGTCGGCCAGCTTCAGGTGGACGCGGCCGATGTCGTTGAGCCCGAGGCTCTCGGCCGGGACTCCGGTCAGGGTGTCCAGGTCGAGCCGGCTGTCGAGAGCCTTGACGATCGCCCGCACCGTGCGGGTGGTGTGCTTGAGCAGGACCTTGTCCCCCGCGCGCAACGGCCGCTCGTGCAGCCAGCACACCAGCGCCTCGACCTCGCGGGTCGGCGTGGGCGCGGCCTGCGCCGCGGCGATCAGGTCCCCACGGGACAGGTCGATGTTGTCGGACAGCCGCAGGCTCACCGACTGCCCGGCGAACGCCTCGTCCAGTTCCCCGTCGGCGGTGTCGATGCCGGTGACCGTGGCCGTGCGGCCGGTGGGCAGGACCGCGATCTCGTCGCCCACCCGCACGATGCCCGAGGCGACCTGGCCGGCATAGCCGCGATATTCGACGTACGCGGGGTCGACCGCCGCGCCCTGGGGGCGCAGCACATACTGCACCGGGAACCGGAACGGCTGGTCCTCGGGATTCTCCCCGGCGGGGAGGGCTTCCAGCAGTTCGAGGAGGGAGGGCCCGGAATACCAGGCGGTGTTGGCCGAGCGCTCGGCGATGTTGTCCCCGTGCAGCGCGGACACCGGGATGACGGTGACGGCCGGGATCCCGAGCCCCGCGACGACCTCGCGTACCCGCTCTTCCAACCCGCGGAAGACGTCCTCCGCGAAGCCGACGAGATCGATCTTGTTGACCGCGATGATCACGTGCGGCACGCGCAGCAGCGAGGCGACCGCGAGATGGCGCCGGGTCTGCTCGAGCACGCCGTGGCGCGCGTCGACGAGCAGCACGATCACGTCGGCGGTCGAGGAGCCGGTGACGGTGTTCCGGGTGTATTGCACGTGCCCCGGGCAGTCCGCCAGCACGAACGACCGATTGGGCGTCGCGAAATAGCGGTAGGCCACATCGATCGTGATGCCCTGTTCGCGCTCGGCGCGCAGGCCGTCGGTGAGCAGGGCGAGGTCGGCGGTCTCCAGCCCACGCTCACGGCTGACACGCTCGACGGCGTCGAGCTGGTCGGCGAGGATGGACTTGGTGTCGTGCAGCAGCCGCCCGACGAGCGTCGACTTGCCGTCGTCGACCGAGCCGGCGGTGGCGAGCCTCAACAGGGTGCTCATCAGAAGTACCCCTCCTTCTTGCGGTCTTCCATGGCGGCCTCGGTGAGGCGGTCGTCGGCGCGGGTGGCGCCGCGCTCGGTGACGCGGGTGGCGGCGACCTCGGTCAACACGTCTTCGACGCCGGCAGCATCGGATTCGACCGCACCGGTGCAGGACATGTCACCGACCGTGCGATAGCGGACCTGTCGGATATGTGTGTTCTCACCGTCGCGGGGCTGGCTGAACTCGCCGACCGCGAGCAGCATGCCGTCGCGCTCGAACACCTCGCGCTCGTGCGCGTAATAGAGACTCGGCAGCTCGATGTTCTCCCGCGCGATGTAGCGCCAGATGTCCAGCTCGGTCCAGTTCGACAGGGGGAACACCCGGACGTGCTCACCGGCGCGGTGGCGGGTGTTGTAGAGGTTCCACAGTTCGGGGCGCTGGTTGCGCGGATCCCACTGGCCGAAGTCGTCGCGCAGGGACACCACGCGCTCCTTGGCGCGAGCCTTCTCCTCATCGCGGCGCCCACCGCCATAGACGGCGTCGAAGCGGCCGCGCTCGATCGCGTCCAACAGGGGCGCGGTCTGCAGCGGGTTGCGAGTGCCGTCGGGGCGCTCGGCGAGCCGGCCGTCGTCGATCCAGTCCTGGACCCGCGCAACCTCCAGCCGCAGGCCGAAGTCGGCGACCGTCTTGTCACGGAAGTCCATGACCTCGGGGAAGTTGTGCCCGGTGTCGACGTGCAGCACGGGGAACGGCACGGGCGCCGGCCAGAACGCCTTGCGGGCGAGATGCAGCATGACGACGGAGTCCTTGCCGCCGGAGAACAGCAGCACGGGGCGCTCCCGCTCGGCGGTCACCTCGCGGAAGATGTGGATCGACTCGCTCTCCAGGGCGGACAGCTGATCCAGGTGCCGGGCGCTCTCGCCAGTCGGGGCAGCGGTGCCCGCAACGGGCTTCGCAATATCGAGGCTCACAGGTGGATCCCACATTCTGTCTTGCCGAGGCCGGCCCAACGGCCGGCTCGGGGGTCTTCTCCGGGGGCGACCCGGCGGGTGCAGGGGGCGCAACCGATCGACGGATAGCCGTCGGCCAGCAGTGGGTTCACGGGCACGAGGTTGTCCTGGGCATAGGTGATGACCTCGTCGAAGGTCCAGGCCGCGAGCGGGTTGAGCTTGACCATGCCGTGGCTCTCGTCCCACTCGACGAGCTGGGCGTTGGCGCGCAGGGCGTTGTCCTCGCGGCGTACGCCGGTGATCCAGGCCTGATAGCCGGCCAGCGACGCGTTCAGCGGCTCGACCTTGCGCAGCCCGCAGCACAGCCCCGGATCGCGGTCGTGGAGCTTCGCACCGTGCTCGGCGTCCTGCTGGGCGACGGTCTGCCTGGGGTGGACCTCGACCAGCGTGATCGGCAGCTTCGCCGCGAGGGCATCGCGGGTCGCATAGGTCTCGGGGAAGTGATAGCCGGTGTCGAGGAACAACACGTCGATCCCGGGCAGGACCTGGCTGGCCAGGTGCGCGAGCACCGTGTCACCGGCCATGGAGCACGCGACCGCGATCCCGCTGCCGAAGGTCTCGCCCGCCCACGCGAGGACTTCCTCCGCACCGGCATCGGTGAAGCGCGCGGCGGCCTCGGTGGCGATGGCCTCGAGTTCCTCGGGCGTACGCTCCGGCGGGGCGGGCAGGGAATTCACCGGTGTGTCCAGGTCGATCCGCTGCGCGCCCTGGGTGAGGTTGGACAGCTCGCTCATGCCAGTGCCTCCTCCTCGGCCCGGTGGGCCCACTGGGCGAAGGACTCGCCGTCGGTGCGATCCGCGGCGTACCGGCGGATGATCCGCTCGGTCCAGTTGGGCAGATCCTCGGCGGTGACCTTGAGGCCACGGACGGTGCGCCCGAGCTGGCCGCCGTCGCCGGTGTCCTCCGCGAGCCCGCCGCCGAGGTGGATCTGGAAGCCGAACTCGCCCTGGAGCAGCTGGCCCTTCAGGCCGATATCGGCGACCTGGATGCGGGCACAGGAGTTGGGGCAGCCGTTGAGGTTGATCGTCAGCTTCTGGTCGCCGAGTTCGAGGTCGGCGAGCCGGTTCTCCAGCTCGTCGATCAGCGTGCCCGCGAGGGTCTTGGTCTCGACGAACGCGAGCTTGCAGTATTCGATGCCCGTGCACGCCATCGTCCCGCGGCGGAAGATGCTCGGCCTGGACTGGAGCCCGATGGCGTTCAGAGCCTTGACGAGCTCGTCGGCCTTGGCCGGGTCGACGTCGAGGACGAGGAGCTTCTGGTGCGGGGTGAGCCGGACGCGGTGGGAGCCGGCGGCCTCGGCGAGATCGGCGACCTGGTTGAGCAGCGTGCCCGAGACGCGGCCCACGACGGGGGCGACGCCAACCCAGACGCGGCCGTCCTTCTGCTCGTGGACGCCGACGTGATCGTAGGTGCCGGTGCCCGGCCCGGGGGCCGGGCCATCGGGCAGCTCGCGGCCGAGGTATTCGTCCTGGAGCACCTGGCGGAACTTCTCCACGCCCCAGTCGGCGATGAGGAACTTCAGGCGGGCCCGCGTGCGCAGGCGGCGATAGCCGTAGTCGCGGAAGATCGCGGTGACCCCGGCCCAGACCTCTGCGGCTTCCTCGGGACGGACGAACACGCCAACCCGCTCGGCCAGGCGCGGGTTGGTGGACAGGCCGCCGCCGACCCACAGGTCATAACCGGCGCCGAGCTCGGCGTGACGCACACCGACGAGGGAGATGTCATTGATCTCGTGCACGACGTCGAGGCTGGGATGACCCGTGATCGCGGACTTGAACTTGCGCGGCAGGTTCGAGAACTCGGGATCGCCGATGAAGCGCTCCTTGATCTCCTCGATCACCGGCGTCGGGTCCAGGATCTCGTCGGCGGCGATACCGGCGACCGGCGAGCCCAGGATCACGCGCGGGGTGTCGCCGCAGGCCTCAACGGTGTCCATCTGTGCCTGGTCGAGGCGATTCCAGATCTCGGGAACGTCCTCGATGCGGATCCAGTGGTATTGGATGTTCTGGCGGTCCGAGATGTCCGCGGTATCGCGGGCGAAGTCAATCGAGATGTCGGCCAGGACCCGGAGCTGGTCGGTGGTGAGCGCGCCGCCGTCGAGGCGGATGCGCATCATGAAGTATTCGTCCGACAACTCCTCCGCGCTCATCGTCCCGGTCCGGCCACCGTCGATGCCCTGCTTGCGCTGGGTGTAGAGACCCCACCAGCGCATCCGGCCATAGAGATCGTCCTCCGGGATGGAGGCGAAGCCCTGCTTGGAGTAGGTGTCGATGATCCGCTGGCGGACGTTCAGGCCATTGTCGGCCGCCTTGAACTCCTCGTTGGCATTCAGCGGGGTCTTCCCGTCGACCTTCCACTGGCCCTGGGGCTTGGCGTTCCGAGCGGGTCGGGCCTTGCGGGCAGGCGCGGGGGCAGAAGTAGGAGGATTCATGGGGAGTGGCACACCTGTCGATGAGGACGGCCCCCAGCCCGGACGGAGCGGGGGTGGGCGGGTGCAGCCCGCCACGTATTGGAAACCGTAATGGATCCATAGGTTGGGCCCAAATCGTGGTCCGAATCATGGACTGACGTCCGGTCACTGAGTGGATCTCGTGCTGCGAGGTGGGCCATGGCCCCGGTGAGCGAACCCCGTCGTCAGAGCGCGTAGCGGCCGCCGGCGTCTTTCGACTTCTTTCCCTCGCGCGGCTCGGGCGCCGGAGTCGCGCCGATGATCCGTCGCGAGGGGGGCGCGGTGAGCAGAACCCGATCCCCGTCGGAGCGCACCTCGACCGCGATCCGCTCCCCCGGATCACCCAGGGCGCCGGAGCGGACTTCCAGCCGGACGTCGGTCAGCGAACGGCCGTGCACCAGCTCGCCGTGCCGACCCTCCCCCAGGGTCAGCTCGCCCGGCAACCAGGGCCCCTTGCGCAAGAACCCCCGCGTCCGCCCCCAGACGACCGTCATCGCCACGGCGCCCGCGAGGGCACCTCCCGCGAGTCCGGCCGCGGCCACCAGAGCCGCCAGTCCCCACGGCTCGCCCAGATAACCCAGGATCACGATCGCTAAGGCCGCCCCCGTCGCCACAAGCCCAACGAACCCGGCCAGGAGGGCAATCCACAGAGTGCGATTCACCGAGCGCCGGGTTGCTGCATCGTCCCAGGCCGGTGACGATTGCGAATATCCCGGCAAGGGCAAAGGCGTGGTCGGCTGGTCACTCACTCCTCCAGCATGCCCGATCAGGTCCGGCTCCACCCTGCGGCACACGCCCGAGCCCGCTG